>JADHMX010000027.1 GCA_016779825.1 Synechococcus sp. BS301-5m-G53
ACGGAAGTGGTGATCAACTGCTCCGGCCGCGGCGACAAAGACGTCAACACCGTGGCCGAGAAGCTGGGGGATCAGCTCTGAAGCTCATGCTTCAGGCCAGCAGCAATTCCAGGTGGCGGGCCACGCGCTGCACGGCGGCCCGTGCCGTGGCATAAGCCATGCGCATCGGGCCCACCAGCGCCACATGTCCCAACCCTTCGTTGCAGCGGTAGGGAGCCTGAACTACGGCACAGGCCTCCAATGCGGGCTGCGGATGTTCGTCGCCGATCCACACCCGAGCTGAGGCCCCGCGGCTGATCAAGGTGCCGGGCTGGTCATCGATCAGTTCCAGCAACGGTCTCAGGCTGGCTGTGCTCTCAAATTCCGGTTCGCTCACCAGCCTTGAGAGGCCATGCACCACCACCGAGGTGGGATTGGTGGGGGTGGGCTGGTCGAGGGCATTGCGTAGCAATGTGCCGCTGCGTTGCAACTGTCTGGGCAGCGCCTCCCAGTTCAGGTTGCCCTGCTCGAGCTGATCTGCAGCCCAGCGTTCCATCGCGCTGAGCTCAGCTTCGGCTCCATGGGGCAGCCGCAGGTTGAGATGGCTGGCGCGGCCATTGGCCTCCACCAGCATCACCAGCAGTCGATCTCCGCTCGGCACCAGACGGATCGTCTCCAGTTGATGGTTGTCCTGCTGCGGTTGGGTGATCAGGCTCATCAGGCCGGTGAAATCCGTCAGCCGCCGGGCCACATGCATCAGCAGGTCGTCCAGACCGGCCCAGCGCAGGCTGAGGCCGGTGAGTTCCCGCTCCAGGTGTTGCACGGCAACGCCGGGTTCCGGCAGCAGCGCATCCACGTAGTGCCGATACCCCATCGGACTGGGAATGCGTCCGGCTGACGTGTGCGGTTGATGCAGCAGTCCACGACGTTCAAGCGCACCCATGGCGGATCGAACGGTGGCGGAGCTGGCGGGAATACCGAAGCGTTGCACCAGGGTGCGGCTGCCCACCGGCTCCATCGTGTCGACGTAGTGATGCACCGTCGCCTGAAGCACCTGTTCTTGCCGAAGGGACAGGGGCTTGCTCATCAGTAGCGGGGAACGCTGGGATCCACCTGAAGGCTCCAGGCATCAATACCTCCCTCAAGGTTCCACACCTCGAGGTCCCAGGGTTGGTCCAGCAGCCACAGGCCGAAGTGGTAGCTGCGCACGCCGGCATGGCAGACCACCACGACGGCTTGATCAGGTTTGAGGTCGGCCTGCAGCGTCGCCAGCCAGGCCTTGGATTGGCTCAGGGGGCGGTGCAGCACCTCACCAGGAAAGGAAGCGATCGCAAGCTCAGCCTCTTCGCGCACATCCACCAGTTGTGGGGAAGGTCGCTCGCTTTGCAGCCATTGCTGCAATTCAGAGGCTTGGATTGGTTGTGGTTGTTGGGATTGGCCCATGGCGCCATTCTGCGGTGATGGACAAAGATGAGGCGACCCGAGCCCGCCGGCCCATGAAGGCCCGCCCCTTCCTCAGCGCTGCCGGCGCTGTTCTGCTGTCGTTGCTGCTTCTGGCCGTTGGTCTGCTTTGGGCCATGGACCGACAGAGCCCTCTGCAGTTGGCGGAGCAGCCGTTGCGTCTGCCCCGGGCGGCCCGCTTTGTCCCCCGGGATGCCGATTTGTCCGTCCACTGGCTGGCTGATCCCGTGCGGTTGCCGGCCTATGCCCAGGCCGTCGCCCCTGCCTCCCAGCGCCGCGATGCCCGTGATGGTGCACGGCAGTGGCGTGAAGGAGTCTTCGCCTTGGCCGGCCTGCAGTTCGGCCTGGAGCTGGAGCCCTGGCTCGGCGAAGAAGTCAGCCTCACCCTCACCGATGGGGCCTCTAACGCCGGCTGGGTGTTGGCCCTGACCAGTCGTGATGACGACGGCGCCCGGCGCTTTCTGCAACGGTTCTGGCAGACCCGCAGCCTGGCGGGCACCGATCTGCAGATCAGCAGTTACCGCGGTATCGGTGTGATCAGCGGCCAGGGGGCGTTGGTGGGGCGTGACCCCCAACCCTTGGCCACGGCCTTGATCGATGACGACCTGCTTCTGGTGGCCTCAGGCCGGGGGGTGCTGGAGCAGGCCCTCGATGTGTCCCAGCTGCCGGATCAGCATCAGCTGGGTGATCAACGCCTCCAGCGTCAGGTGGCTGATCTTGGCGAGGGTGTGGCTCTGCTGACGGCGTCTCCCCACGCCCTTGAGCATTGGTTGCAGCTGCCGGAGCTGGTGGCTCAACGCGACGATCTGAGCGGGCTGGTGGCGTCGCTTCGGCCGGAGGGATCCACCCTGGCGGTGGATGGGCGACTGGGATTCCAGCAATCACTGGGCTCCGACCCCTGGCCTGGTTTGACCGATCTCACCGCCTCGGCCGGAGGCCATGCCCGCTGGCTGGCCCAGCTGCAGAGCCCAGCCCGTCTGTTGGATTCCAGCGAAACCCATCCGCTGGCCCAGTGGTTCGGTCCTCTGCTGGCGCAGCAGTTGAAGGAGCAGCCGGCTGCAGATGCCGTTGTTCAGTCGGATGATGGCCCTCTCCTTTGGCAGGACCAGCCCGAGGGATGGCTGCTGGCCACCCGACCGCAAACCCCTGTCAGGGATGCGGTGGATGCGCGTCTGCAGGAGCAGGGCCTGACCCGCTCTGAGCTGGAGGGCGATGGTGAGGTGTTGAGTGTGTGGACGCGTCTGGTGCGCCAGCGGGGGCGCCAGCCGGGGGTGGATGCCCAGTTGGCCGTGGCCCAGGTGCGCTCGTCCTCGCTGAACTGGTGGGGGGAGTCGTTGATGGCTCTGGCCCAGCGCCAGAACGGGCGGTCCCTCCAGCCCCGCTTGAACCAGTGGCAGCAGATCGCATCGGCCTCCCAACCCGCGCAGGCCCTACTGCTGGCGGATGACCCGGCCCGCTCCTTGTTGGGGCAATGGCGGCCATGGGCACTGCTGCAGGTGATGGCGGGACGGCCCCTGCAGGACCAGGTCCGAGGTCTGACGCTTGCTGTCGACGCTGATCGTCAGGACCAGGGTGGCACCGAGATTCCATTGCATGCCCGGCTCGAACTCGGCTGAACTGGTTCTGCTGCGTCATGGCATCGCAGAACCCCGCCAGGCAGGGCGAGATCACCCGGATCGACCCCTGACCGCCGCCGGCCGCCAGCGCACGCAGCTGGTGATGGCGGCCTTGGTGCAACGGGGTCTGCGCTTGGATCGGCTGTTGACCAGTCCTTACCGCAGGGCCCTGCAAACGGCTGAACTGGCGTTGGAGGCTGGGCTCAGTTCAGCGCTCGCGGTGGACGAACGACTCGAACCAGGAGGGGCCCTGGAAACGGTGCTGACGCCGTTCGATGGAGCCATCGGCCTGGTGGGCCATGAGCCGGACCTTGGCGATCTGGCCTGCGGTCTTCTGGAGTGTCCCCAGGGTGCCCTGGTGCTCAAGAAAGCCGGCGTGATTCAGCTGCGTCGTTCGGCGGGTCAGTGGCAGTTGCAGGCCCTGCTCCGACCGGCCCTGTTGATTGACGAATTAGGTTGCTGAAAGAGGCGATCGGCCCTTGGCTCAGCAGCAGACAGGAGACCTGCGCCATGCGCGGACCGGTATCGAACTGCGTCCAGGCCTGGATGGCGTGCCGGCAACCCAGTCGGCCATTTGCGACATCGACGGGGAGAAGGGGCTGCTCACCTATCGCGGCTATCCGATGCAGGATCTGGCGGCGAACAGCAGCTTCCTGGAAACGGCCTACCTGCTGATCTGGGGAGAGCTGCCCAGCCGTGACCAGTTGGCGGAGTTTGAACACGCTGTGCAGATGCACCGACGGGTCAGCTTCCGGGTGCGGGACATGATGAAGTGCTTCCCGGCCGGCGGTCATCCCATGGATGCCTTGCAGTCGAGTGCAGCGTCTCTGGGTCTGTTCTATTCCCGCCGGGCGATCGACGACCCGCAGTACATCTATGACGCAGTGGTGCGGCTGATCGCCAAGATCCCCACGATGGTTGCGGCGTTTCAGCTGATCCGCAAAGGCCAGGATCCGATTCAGCCTCGGGATGATCTGGCCTATTCCGCCAACTTCCTGTACATGCTCACGGAGCGGGAGCCGGATCCCCTGGCGGCGCGAATCTTTGACCGCTGTCTGATGCTCCATGCCGAGCACAGCCTCAATGCCAGCACCTTCAGTGCCCGGGTCACCGCCAGCACCCTCACCGACCCCTACGCCGTGGTGGCTTCAGCCGTCGGCACTCTGGCGGGTCCACTTCATGGCGGAGCCAACGAAGACGTTCTCGCCATGCTCGAGCAGGTGGGGAGTCCTGAAAACGCTGGTGCTTACTTGGATGAGGCCATCGCGGCAAAGCGCAAAATCATGGGCTTCGGCCATCGGGAATACAAGGTGAAAGATCCCCGTGCGGTGATCCTGCAGTCGCTGGTGGAAGAGATGTTCGCCAGCTTTGGCCACGACGACCTCTACGACGTGGCCCGGGCCATTGAGGAGGAAGCGGCGTCTCGCCTTGGCCCCAAGGGCATCTACCCCAACGTGGATTTCTATTCGGGCCTTGTGTACCGGAAGCTTGGGATTCCCAGGGATCTGTTCACCCCTGTCTTCGCCATCTCCAGAGTCGCCGGTTGGTTGGCCCATTGGCGGGAGCAGCTCGGTGCGAATCGCATTTTCCGGCCCTCACAGATCTACTCCGGATCCCAGCCACGCTCCTGGATGCCCATCGAGGAGCGTGATCCGGCTCCGGCCGCCTAAGTTGCACCCACTTCCGTCGACACCATGGTGAGTCCGGGACTTGACCTGGAATTGAGCTTTAGCCAGGCCCTGCAGGGGTTTGGCTTCTCTCCGGAGGTGGCGAGGCTGCTCTGGTTGCCGCTGCCGATGCTGCTGGTTCTCGTGGCAGCAGTGGTGGGTGTGCTGGTCTCGGTTTGGCTGGAACGCAAGATTTCCGCTGCGGTTCAGCAGCGCATCGGTCCTGAATACGCCGGTGCCCTGGGCGTGCTTCAGCCTCTGGCCGACGGCCTCAAGCTTCTGGTCAAGGAAGACATCATCCCGGCGCGGGCCGACAGCCTGCTGTTCACCCTCGGCCCAGTGCTGGTGGTGGTGCCGGTGATCATCTCCTGGCTGATCATCCCCTTCGGCCAGAACCTGCTGATCAGCAATGTGGGCGTGGGGATCTTCCTCTGGATCGCCTTCAGCAGCATCCAGCCGATCGGCCTGTTGATGAGCGGCTATGCCTCCAACAACAAGTACTCGCTGTTGGGGGGTCTGCGGGCTGCGGCCCAATCGATCAGCTATGAGATTCCGCTGGCGTTGTCAGTCCTGGCCATCGTGATGATGACCAACTCGCTGAGCACGGTCGACATCGTTGGTCAGCAGACCGGTGCCGGCATTTTGAGTTGGAACATCTGGCGTCAGCCAGTGGGTTTCCTGATCTTCTGGATCTGTGCCCTGGCCGAGTGTGAGCGGCTTCCCTTCGACCTTCCGGAGGCTGAAGAAGAGCTGGTTGCCGGTTACCAGACTGAGTACGCGGGCATGAAATTTGCCCTCTTTTATCTGGCCGGATACATCAACCTGGTGCTCTCGGCCGTTCTGGTCAGTGTTCTGTATCTCGGTGGTTGGGGCTTCCCGATTCCTGTTGAGTGGCTGGCCGGCTGGTTGAACCAGCCCATCGATGCCCCTGTTGTTCAGGTGATCACAGGAGCCGTTGGCATTGTGATGACCGTGCTGAAGGCCTATCTGCTGGTGTTCGTGGCCATCCTGCTGCGCTGGACCACCCCCCGCGTCCGGATTGACCAGCTGCTTGATCTGGGCTGGAAGTTCCTGCTGCCTCTGTCTCTGGTGAATCTTCTGGTGACAGCGGCCCTCAAGCTCGCCTTTCCTGTGGCATTCGGCGGCTAGGTTTTCCTACCTAGCATTCCTCTGCATCCGGCACCGCTTCGTTCTCTCCCTTTCAGACCATGTTCGGCTTCCTCAAACAGGTCGGTGATTACACCCGGGATGCAGTCGATGCAGCCCGGAATCTGGCCCAAGGCTTTTCGGTCACCTTTGACCACATGCAGCGCCGTCCTGTCACGGTGCAATACCCCTACGAGAAGCTCATCCCTTCCGAGCGTTATCGGGGCCGGATTCACTACGAATTCGACAAGTGCATCGCCTGTGAGGTGTGTGTGAGGGTCTGCCCGATCAACCTTCCGGTGGTGGATTGGGTGATGAACAAGGAGACGAAGAAGAAGGAGCTGCGCAACTACTCCATCGATTTCGGCGTCTGCATTTTCTGCGGCAACTGCGTCGAGTACTGCCCAACCAACTGCCTCTCGATGACGGAGGAGTACGAGCTAGCGGCCTTTGACCGCCATAGCCTCAACTACGACAACGTTGCCCTCGGACGCCTCCCCACCAGCGTCACCACCGATCCCTCGGTTGTGCCATTGCGGGAACTCGTTTATCTCCCTGCCGGTGAGATGGATCCCCATGGTGTTGCTGCCGATCGCCCCCGGGCCGGCAAGCTTCCATCTCAGGTGTTGGAGACCCTCACTCCGCCAGCCAAGCCCGCTGCCAAGAATGAGGGACAATCCTCCAATGAGGCCAAGGAGGGCGACGCATGACCATCGCGACCACCACCGAGCTGATCTGTTTCTTGGTGCTCTCCGCCGTCGTGGTGCTCGGAGCTCTGGGTGTGGTGCTGCTCAGCAACATTGTCTATTCCGCCTTCTTGCTTGGTGGGGTGTTCACCGCTGTTGCAGGCCTCTACCTGCTGTTGAACGCGAGCTTCGTGGCGATGGCCCAGATCCTGGTCTATGTCGGCGCCATCAACGTGTTGATCCTGTTCGCGATCATGCTCGTGAACAAGCGGGAAGACCTCAAGGCCATCGCCAACCTCACCACCCGTCGTGTGGTGTCCGCCGGCGTCTGCGCCGGTTTGCTGGCGTTGTTGGTTCGCGTTGTGGTCACCACCCCGTGGTCGCTGCCCGGTCCCGCCGCTGTTGGTGAAGAAGCCACGGCCCGCATTGGGGAACACCTGTTCACCGATTACCTGTTGCCCTTTGAGGTGGCTTCGGTGTTGCTGCTGATGGCCATGATCGGCGCCATTGTGCTGGCCCGTCGCGATGTTCTCGCCACCGATGTCGTCACCGGTGAAGTGGCCGACCAAGGCCTGATCGAGAAGGCCCGTACTCCCCTGCTGATGAACCGAGCGGACTGATGAGCGATTTCCTTGCCACGCTTCCCTCACTCCAGGCCTACCTGCTGGTGGCCGCCATGCTGTTCTGCATCGGGGTCTGGGGTCTGATCAACAGCCGCAACGCGGTGCGCGTGCTGATGAGCATTGAATTAATGCTCAATGGTGTGAACATCAATCTGATGGCCTTCTCCTCTTTCGTGGATGGTGATCTGATCCGCGGCCAGGTGTTTGCCGTCTTTGTGATTACGGTTGCTGCCGCTGAGGCGGCGGTCGGTCTGGCGATCCTGCTGTCGCTTTATCGCAACCGCGTTACCGTCGACATGGAGCAGTTCAACCTGCTGCGCTGGTAACCCCCGCACAACTGGGTCATGCGTCTCGATCGGGTCTGGGTGATCTATCGGGCCGACAGCCAGCCTGCCCAGCGTGAGGCCCGTCAATGTGCCAAGGAGTTGAAAGCCCTTGGAGCCCATGTGGTCTCCGCGATGTCGGGCCCGCGGGTGAATCCTTTCCCCGGCTTGCTGGCTGTTGAAGACTCGATGCCCGACCTGGCCCTGGTGCTGGGGGGTGATGGCACGGTGTTGGGTGCTGCCCGCCACCTGGCGGTGCACGACATCCCTATCCTCAGCATCAATGTGGGAGGCCATCTGGGCTTTCTCACCCACGATCGCCGTGTGTTGCGAGGCGATCAGATCTGGCAGCGCCTTCAGGACGACCAGTTTGCGATCGAACGGCGCATGATGCTTCAGGCCATGGTGGATCGTCGCTCCGCTGAAGACCGAGCCTCCTCCCCTGGCTTGTTGCAGCAGCCGGATCTGGAGGACGATGAAGAGCACCACTGGGCCTTCAACGACTTCTACCTGCGGGCCTATCGCGATGAGATTTCGCCCACCTGCACCCTGGAGTTGGAGATCGATGGGGAAGTGATTGACCAGGTGCGTGGTGACGGCCTGATCCTCTCCACCCCCACGGGCTCCACCGGCTACGCCCTGGCAGCAGGTGGGCCCATTCTTCACCCTGGCATCGATGCCATCATCGTGGCCCCGATCTGCCCGATGAGCCTCTCCAGCCGAACGCTGGTGGTGCCGCCCCGGGCCCGGTTGGCGATATGGCCGCTGGGGGTGGGGGATCACCGCGTCAAGCTGTGGAAGGACGGTGTGGGCTGCACGGTGCTGGAGCCTGGGGAGTGCTGTGTGGTTCAGCAGGCGCGCCACCATGCCCTGATGGTGTTGCTCAACCAAAGCCCGTCGTATTACCGCACCCTGTCCCACAAGCTGCATTGGGCGGGAAGCTTGCATGCGACGCAGCCCTCGCAGAATTGATCCATGGCCCTCGAGATTGAACGGCGCTTTCTGGTGCGCTCCGATGCCTGGCGCAGCAGTGCTGGTCCTGCACAGCCGCTTCGCCAGGGGTACCTGGCCGCCAGTGCAGAAGGTGTGACGGTGCGGATGCGACTACGCGGCACGGATCAGGCCTGGCTCACCCTCAAGGCTGCCGCTGATGCCGTTGGTCTGGTGCGCCACGAGTTTGAGTACCCAATCCCAGTGACGGATGCCGAGGCTCTCTGGAATCTGGCGCCGCACCGTTTGGACAAAGTCCGCTACACGTTGGATTGCCCTGGTGGCGACTGGGTGGTGGATTGTTTTCAGGGTGAGAACGCTCCCCTGGTGCTGGCAGAGGTGGAGTTGGCATCGGCTCAGGTGGATCTGGTGATTCCGTCTTGGTGTGGAGAGGAGATCACCGGGGAGTCCCGCTGGAGTAATGCGGTGCTGGCCCAGCACCCTGTTCAGTCCTGGCCGGAGCAGGAGCGCCGCAGCTTGGGCTGGGCTTGAAACCGGACTGGATTTGTCTTCAGATTTCCTTTAGCTTTGGGGGGTTCTGATTTGGTGGCGGTATCCAGTGGTGGGTCTTTACGACACAACTGGAATGCTTCGCTTCGCGGGATCCAGCGTGGAGGCCTGCCTGGAATACGCCACGCTGTTTCAGATTCCCGTCGGACCCACGTCCCTGCAAAGCCTGCCTGAGCCTGTGAGCTCCACGATCAGGGTGAGGGGGGATCGTTTTCTGGAAGGACGCAACAGTTGAAGCCGTCCCGGCAGATCTTGCCGTGATCCATGGCCCAGTTGAGCAGTGCCACCCGGTTCTTGGAACCCGTTTTGGTGAACACGTTGCTCACATGGTTGTCCACCGTTCGTTTGCTGATGGTGAGCCGGTCAGCGATTTCCTGATTGGTCAGTCCTTCGGCCACGAGCTCGATGATCTCGATCTCCCTGGCAGAGAGGGAGATCTCCAGAGGATCGGTAGCGTCGAGCGAGGACATGAGGGACCACCGTTGGAGCCATGCTAGTCCGGACCACCGGTCTGATCCTGCATAGTGGCTCGGTGCAATGGAACGAGACTTGAAGACGGCGCTGCAGCGCGCGATTGAGGCCGGAGATCAGGTGCTCACGGCCGAGGTGATGCCTCCCCGTGGCGCGGACCCGTCGCACATGCTGGAGATGGCCGCATTGCTGCAGGGTCGTGTTCATGCGGTGAACGTGACCGATGGCAGTCGGGCCGTGATGCGGATGAGCAGCTTGGCCTCCTGCAAGTTGCTATTGGAGGCTGGTCTGGAGCCGGTGTTGCAGATGGCCTGTCGGGATCGCAATCGCATTGCTCTGCAGGCGGACCTGCTCGGGGCCCATGCGTTGGGAATCCGCAATCTGTTGTGCCTCACTGGAGATCCGGTGCGCGCGGGAGACCAGGCCGATGCTCGGCCGGTCAATGAATTCGAATCGGTGAAGCTCTTGCAGCAGGTGCAGGCTCTTAATCGGGGCGTTGATCCCGTTCAGGGAACCCTGCCGGACGGAGAGACCACGCTGTTTGCCGGCTGTGCCGCGGATCCCCAGTCCAGGAGCTGGAGCGGTCTCCAGCGTCGGTTGCAGCGCAAGCAGGAGGCGGGAGCCCGCTTCGTTCAAACCCAGATGGTGATGGATCCGGCAGCGCTCGAGCGCTTTCAGCAGGAGTTGGCCGGCCCCCTCGGTCTGCCCGTGCTCGCTGGCGTGTTTCTGCTGAAGTCAGCCAAGAATGCCCGGTTTATCAACCGCGTTGTGCCGGGAGCCTGCATCCCCGATGCGTTGATCGATCGGCTGGAATCCGCAGAACACCCCGCCATGGAAGGTGTAGCCATCGCCGCTGAACAGGTGAAGCGTTACCTCGGCATCGTTCGTGGTGTGCACCTGATGGCGATCAAGGCGGAAGACCGAATCCCGATGATCCTGGATCGCGCCGGACTCAGCTCGCTGCCTGGGTGAGATCGGTGCCCAGCAGTTCAGCCATGGCCTTCTGCTGGGGGGAAGGCTCCACCAGGTCCTGACGACGGGCGTCAGTGATCAGCCAGTCGAGGGAGGCTTCCTGCAGGTCGAAGTGATCGCCGTCCTTGCCCACGCAATAGCGCCCGAACACCAGTTTCTCCAGCAGCTGCACGCCGGGGCCGATGCGCGAATAGTCGAAGATGATCGAGTTATCGACCGTGGCGCCCTCACAGATGTGGCAGCTGGGGCCGATCATGGTGGGCCCAATGATCGTTGCGCCGTCTTCGATTTTGGTCATCCCGCCCACATAGACGGGGCCGCTGACGTTGATCTTGTCCCAGTTGGCGGCCACATTCAGACCGGTGTAAACCCCGGGGCGCACCTCTTTGCCGGGGATGCCCACTTGGCGCACGTCGCCCTTCAACACACTGCGGATGGCTTGCCAGTAGTCGGGAACCTTGCCGATATCCACCCATTCGAAATCCATCGGGATGGCATAGAAGGGGGCACCGAGCTCGGCCAGTTTCGGGAACAGATCCGAGCCGATGTCGAAGGACTGGCCCGAAGGGATGTGCTCAAAGATCTCCGGCTCAAAGATGTAAATGCCGGTGTTGATCGTGTCGCTGAGGGCTTCGTCGACGCTGGGCTTTTCCTGGAAGCTTGAAATTCTGTTCTGGTCATCGGTGACCACAACGCCGTAGCTGCTCACCTGATCCTTGGAGACCCGTTTGGTGACAAGGCTGGCGATCGCACCCTTTTCCCTGTGCTTGCGTACCGCTTCGCTGAGATCAAGGTCGATCAGCGCATCGCCGCAGAGCACCACGAAGGTGTCGTCAAAGAAATGCTGGAAATCCTGGATTTTTTTGAGTCCGCCAGCGGACCCCAGGGCACTACCGATCAGTTCACCGTCTTCAATTCGTCCTTCAAAGCTGTAGGCAATCTCCACCCCGAAACGCTGGCCATCCCGGAAGTAATTTTCAATTTCTTCGGCCAGGTGGGAGACGTTCACCATGACTTCGGTGAAACCGTGCTCCTTGAGCAGTTCCAGCAGAAATTCCATCACCGGCTTCTGCAGGATGGGAATCATCGGCTTGGGGATCACATGCGTGATCGGTTGAACCCGCGTCCCCTTACCAGCCGCCAGAATCATCGCCTTCATTGGCGTTTGGCCCGGTCAATACAAGGTAGTGACCATAGACCCGGTCTTACGCAGCCACGACCGTCCGGGTCGGCGACGGATCTGGCACCTGAAGGCTGCGGATCGGCAGTTGCGTTGCAGTGCCACTTGCAGGAATGAATTTCAGTCGCAGCGGACCGTGGAGCCAGCCCTCCTGTTCCAGCTCAACTCGGCCCTGGGAGGAGAGAAACAGCAGAGCCCAGAACACACCAACGCGGTCACGGTCCAGGTCGGCCGCTGCGGCGAGCTCCCACTGCTGCACAAGCTGATCGAAGCCCACCCAGTCCAGGGCGGTTTCCCAGCCGTTCAGAAACACCCCCAGTGCTGCTGTTGTTTCCGGGAGTTTTTCGCGGTGGGCCAGGCCCGCCACCTGGGCGATGGCCTCCCGGTTGCTGTAGCGCTTCTGCCGTTTGCGGCGACGTGCCTCAAGTTCGTCTGATTCCAGTTGTTCCGCGATCGATTCCAGTTGTTCGATCAACTCTCCAAGAGTGACGGGGCGCCGTAACGGCGGTGGCGCCACGGGCCGACGTTGCAGATGCCGTTCAGGCCGTCGAGGCAGATCAAAGGCGGGATCAAGCCAGCCTTGCTCATCGAAGTCGGCGTCGAAGTGGTCTTCGACCTCCGGCGGGGGAGGCAGCATGCTGCTTTCAAGCATCTCCGCCTTGAGTCCCACCAGCACGGAGGCGGCCAGGAAGGCTTCGCTGCTCTCGGCCAGGTCCCGTTCGTAACTGCCGCCTCGTCCGGCCAAGACGGTCGCCACCTGCCCGGGAACTTCGATGCGTTGCCGGAGTTGATCCAGAAAGCCGTCGATGACGGCGATCACATCCACGTCCCAGGGATCGAGATCTCCCCGCTCTGCTGCGTCCTGCAGCAGCCGAATCGCAAGGCGGGCTCCAGCATCAGCGCCGTCGTTGGGGGCCACCTGGAGCAAGTCAATTCACCCTCTCCCGGAAAGGTATCGGTCCCGAACGGTTGCGGCCAGGGGCAGTTCAGCGTTTGTTGAGGACCATCAGGCTTCAGTCTGCTGAGCTGTCGCTGGCGTCATCACTCTCGGCAGCAGTGGCCGTCACGGTGGTGGCGGGGAGGAGGCCCAGCTGGGTTTCAACGGTGGACCGATAGCGGCTGAGGTCGGTCTCCAGTTCCTGGATGCGCACCTGCTGCGCTTCATATTCGTTGGCCTTGTTGAACTGCTCAACGTTGTTGAGCATCCCCGTCCAGGCGGCGAAGAACCAGGCTGAGACGGCTCCCAATCCCGCCGCCAGCAGCAGAAGACCCGCCAACGGCAGCGTGTACTCGACACCCGGCAACACATGAACCGTCGTGGGATTGGTGTTCGCCAGGGTGAAGAACACGGTGATCAGGCCGAAGCCGAAGATCAGGCCGAAGTTGATCTGACGCATGGCAGAGGAGCGCTCCTCTGGAACTTACGGACGATTGGGCGGGGATGAATCGGAATCGATACGTGATTTATGACGCGCCAACGGCAGGGGCCTGGATGACCGCCGGAACCGGAGCCTGGCCTCGAATCAACGGGGCCGTTGGTGAGATCACCTGTTCCATGGCGCCCAGATTTCGGTTCACCAGGGCTTCAATTGAGCTGCGGTAGCTGTCGGTCATCAGCTTGGGGTAGAGCCCGATCCCGATGATCGGCACCAGCAGGCAGCCAATGATGTACACCTCGCGTGGCTCGGCATCCACCAGGTTGGTATGGGATACCAGCTCCTCCTTCTCTTTGCCGAAGAAGATCTCCCGCAGCATCGAGAGCAGATAGATCGGCGTGAGAATCACGCCTACGGCGGCCAGCCCGCAGATCACCACGCGGAAGGGCAGGGTGTAGGCCTCATCCGTGGCGAATCCGGCGAACACCATCAATTCACTGACGAAGCCGCTCATGCCGGGCAGGGCCAGGGATGCGAGGGCGCACACCGTCCAGAGCGCGAACATAATTCGCATCTTCTGGCCAATGCCCCCCATCTCATCCAGCTGAAGCGTGTGAGTGCGGTCGTAGGTGGCACCCACAAGGAAAAACAGGCTGGCACCGATCAAGCCGTGGCTGATCATCTGCAGCATGGCGCCACTGGTGCCAAGGGCACTGAAGCTGCCCACGCCGATCAGCACGAAACCCATGTGGCTGATCGAGCTGTAGGCGATCTTGCGCTTGAGGTTGCGCTGGGCGAACGAGGTGAGAGCGGCGTAGATGATGTTCACCACCCCCAGCACGATCAGGAGTGGGGCGAACTGGGCGTGGGCCGCAGGCAGCAGTTCACAGTTGAACCGCAGCAGGGCGTAGCCCCCCATCTTCAGCAGGATGCCGGCCAGAAGCATGTGCACCGGTGCTGTGGCTTCGCCGTGGGCGTCCGGCAGCCAGGTGTGCAGGGGCACGATCGGTAGCTTCACGCCGAAGGCGATCAGTAGCCCGGCGTAGCAGAGCAGTTGAAAGCCTGTGCCGAAGTCTTTCGCTGCAAGAGCTGTGTACTCAAAACTCGGGGCACCGCCGCCGAAGAAGCCCATGGCCAGGGCGGCCAAAAGGATGAACAGCGAGCTGCCAGCGGTGTAGAGGATGAATTTTGTGGCGGCGTACTGGCGTTTTTTGCCGCCCCAGATGGCCAGCAGCAGATACACCGGGATCAGCTCCAGCTCCCAGGCCAGGAAGAAGAGGAGCATGTCCTGCACGGCGAAGACCGCGATCTGGCCGCCATCCATGGCCAGTAGCAGGAAATAGAACAAGCGCGGTTTGAAACTCACCGGCCATGCGGCCAGGCAGGCCAGGCTGGTAATGAAGCTGGTGAGCAGAATCAGCGGCATCGAAAGCCCGTCGGCTCCCACCGCCCAGGTGAGGCCGAGATCCGGCAGCCAACTCACCCGTTCGGACAGTTGCAGGCCGCTCAGGCTGGGGTCATAGCCGGTGAGGTAAGCCGCAACGGTGATCAGGAAGGTGATCAGCGTCACGATCAGGGCATACCAGCGCACTTTCTTGCCGTCCCCTTCGTCAGGAACGAGGGGAACCAGCAGAGCACCCACGATTGGCACCAGGATCGACAGGCTCAGCCATGGCACTGTGGCCTGCACCGGCTCGCCAAGTCCGGCGACTGCGAATTCGAACACGCTGTGAATCCGACCCTTACTGGTTGGATCGTAGAAATCATGGACGCTGTGTCATCACCTCGATAGGCGATGACACACATGGGAGATGGGCTCTAAGCGATTGGTCCGCCGATCACACCAAAGAGAACCACCAGGCCGATCACGCCGGCGAACACAATCAGGGCATAGAACTGGGCCCGTCCGGTCTCGAGATATTTGAGGCCCTCGCCGCTGCCGAGGGTCATCAGTCCAGTGAGGTTCACCACGCCATCCACCACCTTGGCGTCCACCTCGAGCACCTCCCGCGCCAGTTTGCGGCTGCCCCGCACAAAGAGCTTGTCGTTCACCACGTCGAGATACCACTTGTTCGCGAGGAAGGCATTCACCGCCGGGAAGCGGCCGGCCACCAGCT
Source organism: Synechococcus sp. BS301-5m-G53 (assembly GCA_016779825.1). Classification (GTDB taxonomy): domain Bacteria; phylum Cyanobacteriota; class Cyanobacteriia; order PCC-6307; family Cyanobiaceae; genus Parasynechococcus. The sequence continues at coordinate 15,118 of JADHMX010000027.1, forward strand.
GCCCCAGATCGATCCGACGCAGGGCATAGGCCAGAACCGCCAGGGTGATGCCGGCAACGGAGATGGCCACGGAGGCGCCCGCCAGGGGCAGAAACTCCCCCCAGCTGAACTGTTCTGCCATCTCGAGAGCTTCTTCTGGATTGAGAAGGCCTGCGAAGCGGCTGTTCCAGGGGGTGCCCAGCAATCCAATCAGCACAGACGGCACGGCCAGCACCGCCAAGGGGGCCGCCATCGGCCAGGCCGACTCATGCACGCTGCCGCCATGGGCGTGGTGCTCTGCGGGATCCTTGCCGGCTGCGGTCAGCAGCTGGGCCTGCATAGCGGTGTCATTGCCGCGGAACTCCCCTTCAAAGGTGAGGAAGTAGAGCCGGAACATATAGAAGGCCGTCATTCCCGCCGTCAGGAAGCCAACCACCCACAGCAGCGGATAGCTGTTGAAGGCCTGACCAAGAATTTCGTCCTTGCTCCAGAAGCCAGCCAGGGGCGGAATGCCGCTGATGGCGATGCAGCCAATGAAGAAGGTGATCGAGGTGACGGGCATCTTTTTGCGCAGGCCGCCCATCAGGCGCATGTCCTGAGCGAGAACGGGTTCGTGACCCACCACTTCTTCCATGGCGTGGATGACGGAGCCGGAACCCAGGAACAACATCGCCTTGAAGAAGGCATGGGTCACCAGGTGGAAGATGCCGGCGACCGGGGCACCACAGCCCATGGCCAGCATCATGTAACCGAGCTGGGAGACGGTGCTGTAAGCCAGACCCTTCTTGAGGTCCATCTGGGTCAGGGCGATGGAGGCCCCCAGGAAGCAGGTGATCGTTCCGACGACGGCGATCACCGTTTGAACGACGGGGAACTGGGCGTAAAGGGGATCGAGGCGGGCCACCAGGAACACCCCTGCGGCCACCATCGTTGCGGCGTGAATCAGGGCTGAAATCGGTGTGGGGCCCTCCATGGCGTCGGGCAGCCAGACGTGGAGGGGGAATTGGGCCGATTTGGCCATCGGACCCATGAACACAAGCAGACAGAGCAGCAGTGCTGCCCATGGCGCGACGGTTCCAGTGGCCAGGCCGTTCTGAAGACCATCGGCGATCCCCTGGAAATCGAAACTGCCGGTGGCCCAGAACAGGCCGAGGATGCCGAGCAGCAGGCCGAAGTCACCAACCCGGTTCACCACAAAGGCTTTCTGGGCGGCGTGGGCGGCACCATCGCGGTCGTACCAGAAGCCCACCAGCAGGTAAGAGCACATGCCCACCAGCTCCCAGAAGACGTAGATCTCGAGGAGATTGGGGCTGATGATCAGCCCCAGCATGGAGCTGCTGAACAGCGCCAGGTAAGTGAAGAAGCGCACATAGCCCTTGTCGTGGGCCATATAGCCATGGGAATAAACCAGAACCAGTAGGGCGATGGTCGTGACCAGGGCCAGCATCACGGCCCCCAGCGGATCCACCACGTAGCCCATCGGCAGAACGAAGCTGCCGGCACTCGCCCAGACGAACAAATGCTCGACCGGCGGGGCCCCATTGAGCTGGTTGAACAGGATGCTGTAGCTGAGTACTGCAGCGGCACCCACGCAGGAGATCAACAGCAGCGCAACGGGTTTGCGCAATCGGTTGATTGTGCGGTTGAAGCTGATCAATCCCAACCCGGTCAGCACGGCGCCGAACAGGGGCAGAACGGGAATGAGCCAGGCGAGTTCCTCGGCCGAGGGCATCCGCAAACAGCAGGTTGAAGCGAGTGTAGGCAGCTCAGCCCAGCAGGTTCTGGAGTGCTGAATTGCGCATCAACTCGGCAGCCGTCGGGATGAAGCGATGGGCCCACCAGAACACGCCGACGGCGATGGCGATGCCCAGTTGCGCGGGTCGGACGAATTCCTGCCACTGCAGTTGCTGGCGTCCATCCAGAACTGCCGCGAAGGGCATGATCGAGGTGCTGGCCTTGAGCTCTTCAAAAGCCTCACCAAAGCGGCCCTTCAGACGCCTATCGCCATGCCAGACGGCGAAGAGGTGATGGCCGATCAGGCCCACGCAGGTCACCAGCATGAAACTGCTGCCGATCCAGAGGGCGTGGGTGAGGCACCAGAGAATTTGCCCGATGGCCTGGGGATGCCGGCTGATTCGGATGATCCCTGTGGCATAGAGACGAACCTGTGGTTTCAGCACCGCCGGGATCTCTAGCAGGTTGTAGGTGGCTGGATAGAGGAAGAGGAAGCTGATGGCCGTTCCGACCCAGACGAGGGGAATCACGCCCGGTACGCCCTGGAGATTCCACAGCCGAACCCCGTCGTAGCGGTGGGCCAGGAACCAGCCAATCACCACCACAGCTGAGGGAATGCTGGCCGCCGCGAAGATCAGCCGCCAGGCCCGTGCTCCGATCACGGCCTCAGCGCGGCTGCGCAGGGCTGCCCCACCGCTGTGGATCACTGCAAAGAGAATCAGCAGCACCAGCATCACGACGCTGCTGTGGTGGGTAGAGGCCATGACCGCTGCGTTGGGAGGGCGTGATTCTGGCTGGCGGACCCGGCAGTCCTAGATTTCAAACGTTCCCCCGGGTGTTCCGCGGTGGCCGATCTGCCGTTCACCCTCGACCAGCTGCGGATCCTGCGCGCGATTGTCAGCGAGGGCAGCTTCAAGAAGGCCGCCGACAGTCTTTACGTCACCCAGCCCGCTGTCAGCCTTCAGATCCAGAACCTCGAGAAGCAGCTGGAGGTGTCGCTGTTTGATCGCGGCGGGCGCAAGGCTCAGCTCACCGAAGCAGGACACCTGCTGCTGAGTTACTGCGATCGGATCCTCAGCCAGTGCCATGAAGCCTGTCGGGCACTGGATGATCTCCATAACCTCAAAGGTGGATCCCTGATCGTGGGGGCAAGTCAGACCACCGGCACCTACCTGATGCCGCGGATGATCGGCTTGTTCCGTCAGAAATATCCGGAGGTGTCGGTACAGCTCCAGGTCCACAGCACCCGGCGCACGGGCTGGAGTGTGGCCAATGGCCAGGTCGATCTGGCGATCATCGGCGGTGAATTGCCCGCCGAACTCAATGAACTTCTGCAGGTGGTTCCCTACGCCAGTGACGAGCTGGCCCTGGTTCTGCCGGTGAAGCATCCGCTCGCCCGCCTGGCTGAACTCACCAAGGAAGACCTGTACCGGCTGGGCTTCGTCTGCCTCGATGCGCAATCGACCACCCGGAAGATGGTCGACCAGCTTCTGGCCCGCTCGGGCCTGGATGTGCAGCGCCTGCGCATCGAAATGGAACTGAATTCGCTGGAAGCGATCAAGAATGCAGTTCAGGCCGGTCTCGGCGCCGCCTTTGTCCCCGTGGTGTCGATCGAGCGGGAGTTGGCGGCTGGAACGATTCATCGCCCTCAGGTGGCTGATCTGCAGGTGCGGCGTCAGCTCAAGCTGATCACCCATCCCGCCCGCTACTGCTCACGGGCTTCGGTGGCCTTCCGAAATGATGTATTGCCTGTCTTTGCGAGTGCCGACAGTCCGATTCGGCAGGCACCGAAAACGGTGCCTGAGGCCGCCCGGGATCAGTTGGTTCAGAACTGATCGGCTTCCGGCGTCACGCCGACTGCGTCATCTGCCACGCCGCGGGTCAGGAATTTGTTCTGACTGATGTCGGTTTGGTAAACGCAGCGCACCACGGGTTTGTCTCGAACGGAGCCGATGTAGGCAAAGGTGTTCATCCGTTGTTTGCATTCCCGCTCCTGCTCGGAGGTGATCGCCCCCTCTTTGCGCAGCACGGACCAGTTTTCCCGACGGATCACGCAACCCGGTTGCAGCGTTGGCTGAGTCACAAAGCTGCTGGAGGGGTTGAGTGTCGTGTACATCTCGATGTCCATGACGAAGGCGCTCGCCCCCCACTGCCGGCAGAATTCCGGGTCGGGCACGGCCATGTCCAGTTGCTGGGAACTGGCGATGTTGCCCTGGTCGCCCCCGGTGGTGCTGGTGACAGCACTGCCGATGCCGATCCCCACCACCAGAACTCCCGCCAAGACGGCCACGGTGAGGGTGCTGAATTGGAAGGGGCCTTGGCCGCCTCCACCACCTGGCGGTGGGCCGGGAGAACGGCCATAGCCGCCTCGGGGAGGAGCGTCATAGCGATCTCGTTCGCCGCGATTACGTTCACCGCGGTCGTAGCGGCCATCCCGCGGTTGTCGGCCACCGCGGTCGTAGCGCGAGCCAGTCACAACAGTTCAGGGGTACGGGGCAGGCCCATGGAGAAGTTCTGCACACGGCCATCCGGGTTGTAGCTGAGTTCTCCAGCCTGGAGCAGCTGCCGGATGAATCCCTCCAGGTCGGTTCCAATCCGGCGCAGGGTGTAGTCACTGAGTTCGCCGCCAGCCGCGGCATCCACCAGCTCTTTAAAGCGTCCTTGCACCTTGGTGAGGCTGGCGTCATCCCAGAGGAATTCGTTGTCGGGATCCAGATCCAGCGTCAGCTGGTCATCCGAGGGAACGAGGTCCTCGTCCTGGAGGGCTGCTGTGAACAGGCGCACGTGCCGGGTGGTGCACTTGAGAAGGGTGTCAGCCAAGACGCGCCCACGGGAAAGCTGACACGACTTTAAGAAGCGAACGGGGGTCAAGCCCTTTTAAGGTTGGATTCACTATTGAGACGGCCGCATGCGCGTCGCTATTGCCGGAGCTGGTCTTGCAGGACTCTCCTGTGCCAAATATCTGGCGGATGCCGGCCACACCCCCATCGTTGTGGAAGCCAGGGATGTTCTCGGCGGCAAGGTGGCGGCCTGGAAAGACGAAGACGGTGACTGGTACGAGACCGGCTTGCACATTTTCTTCGGGGCGTACCCGAACATGCTCCAGCTGTTCAAGGAGCTGAACATCGAAGACCGGCTGCAGTGGAAGAGCCATTCGATGATCTTCAACCAGCCCGAGGAGCCCGGCACCTACAGCCGGTTTGATTTCCCCGATCTGCCGGCACCGGTGAACGGTGTGGCGGCGATTTTGGGCAACAACGACATGCTCACCTGGCCGGAGAAGATCAGCTTCGGTCTGGGACTGGTCCCCGCGATGCTCCGGGGTCAGGGCTACGTCGAAGAGTGCGA
>JADHMX010000028.1 GCA_016779825.1 Synechococcus sp. BS301-5m-G53
CCACTGCCTGGAAACACACCCGTCTGGGGCAGTGGGGGTATGCCTTGCAGTTGATTGCGGCCCGTCCCTGGCTCGGCTGGGGGGCAGCCGCCTTCAGCGTGCTGTACCCGATTTATGCGGCCAAGCGTTGGCACGGCCATTCCCACAATCTCCCCCTGGAGTTGGCGATCAGTCATGGCCTTCCGGTGATGCTGGCGATCGTCGGCACGGTGTTGCTGCTGCTGGTGCTGGCCCTACGCAAGGGGATGCTTCAGAAAGCACCGATGGAACGGGCCTGGTGGACCGCCACGCTCGTGTTGGTGGCCATGCATGCCACCGACCTGCCGTTTTTCGACAGTCGCCTCAATATTTTGGGCTGGACGTTGTTGGCGGGTTTGGCTGCCTTCAACCAGGAGGTTGGGTCGACTCCACAGCTAGGGCCTGATCGTGATGGTCCCGCAGCATCGTCGGAGCCAGGGGCCCCCTGAGGTGGGTCCAGGGGAGGGTTGTTGAGGCTTCCCATGGCTCGTGGATGACGCTGCTCCAGGGGGGCGGCGGTGGTAGGGCTGGCCCTGGCATCGGTTGGAGCTCTCCGCTGAGGGCAGCCCGGTAGGTCTTTTTCCAGCCGCCCATGCTTTCGCGACCTTCGCCAACGGCTGCGATCACTGGTGCCAGGCGACGGTCGCTGCGGGAGAGCAGGGCCTGAATCACGCTCCAGCCATAGCTCTCCGGTCGGAAGTCGATTCCCTTCGGTTTCAACCGTTTGGCCAGGCGTTTGAGGCGCTTCTCCGCTTCCGGTCGGACCCCCTGCCACTGGAAGGGGGTCTGGGCTTTGGGCACAAAGGTGCTCACCCCCAGGGTGAAGCGCAGGCCGGCGGTTCCTTTCTTGAGCGCCAGCAGCAGATCCGCCGTTGCCTCCACGTCGTCATCCGATTCGGTTGGCAGGCCCACCATCCCGTAGAGCTTGAGACCCGAGAGGCCGCCCTGTTTGGCATGGCGCGCCGCTTCATGGATGGCCTCCGTGGTGAGTTTCTTGTTCACCACCTCGCGCATCCGCTCACTGCCGCTTTCGATGGCGACGGTGAGGGAGCGGCTGCCCCGTTTGGCCAGGATCCGACCCAAATCTGGGGTCACGGTGGCTGCCCTCACCGAGCTGACGCTGACGCGGATGTCATCGAAACGGTCCTGATCCAGCCAGTGCAGGAGGTCGGCGAACTGGGGATGCTGGGTGACGGAGGCACCTAGGAGGCCAAGGCGTTTGGTGGCTTGAAGGCCTTTCTCCACCGCTGGGATCAAGCCGTCATCTAAGGACGGCGTTCGGAACGGCAGGGTCAGGTAGCTGGCCAGACAGAACCTGCACAGTTCAGGACAACTGCGCACCACCTCCACCATGTGGATGTCGGGCCAAGCGGCCTCGGGGGTGACCACCGTTGAATGACTCAGGGTGTTGCCCCGCCAGGTCTGTTTTTCCACCAGGGCCGGGACCGCTGGATCGATCGGTTCGACGGAAATCAGTTCCCCATCCGGGTCGTACCGCGGGGCATACAGCGACGGCACGTACACCCCCGGCACCTGAGCCAGCTGTCGCAGCCGTTCCGCGCGGGGTGCTTGCCTGCAGTTCTGCAGCGCATCGATGAAGGCTGGCAGCAGCAGTTCGCCATCCCCGAGCAGCACAGCATCAAAAAATGGTGCCAGGGGTTCGGGATTGGCCGTGAGCACCGGTCCGCCGCCGAACACGATCGGGTCCTCATCTCCCCGCTCCAGGGCCCAGACGGGAATGCGGTGGTTTTGCAGCAGCTCCGGCAGTACAGGGCCGTCGAGCTCCCAGCTCAGGGAGAGCCCGAACAGATCGATGTGGCGTGGCATCGCATCACCCTGGTCGGTGAACAGCCGGCGCACGTCCACATCCGATCGCTGCGCCAGGGTCGCCCAGACAATCTGGTATCCCAGGCTGGTGATCCCCACGGAATAGGTGCTGGGGAAGGCCAGCACGGCCTGCAGGGCACCGGGCTCCGGCGTGGCCGGATCAAAGAGCAGCGTTTCCTGGTTCAGCTGGGGTCTCCTGAGCGGCCCGATGGAGGGTTTGGCGGCGTGAACGGACGTCTGTAGCGGTTGAGTTTCATCGTCATCCGATCTTCAGCGTCGAGCTCCATGCCCATCTGGCGTTCGTAGATGGAATCCGGATGAAACAGTCGCGCCACCAAGAAACTGGTCAGGCAGGCCACCAGGATGGGCTTGAGGATCAACAGATCCTTGGTGAGCGCAAACGCCAGGAACATGGCTGAGATCGGGGTGCGGGAACAGCCGGCAACGAAGGCGCCCATGCCCGCAAACACGTAGGAGGTGGGCACATGGCCCGTGAGGGCTTCAACGCCACTGCCGCCGGCCAAACCAATGGCTCCTCCCAGCGTCAGCATCGGCATGAACAGTCCCCCCGGCGCTCCCGAGCCCGCTGCCAGACCGGTGCTGAAGAACAGCACCACAAAGCTGGCGAGGGCCAGGCTGATGTCGGCCTTGCCCGCTCCGATCAGGTGCTTCAGCTCGCTGGGGTTGTGGAAGGCATCCGGCAGGGCCGCATAGACGCAGCCCAGCACAAGCCCGCTCAGGGTCATGCGCAGGATGAGCCTGTCACCAAACCAACGGTTGCCCTGCCGCTGCATGGTGAGTACGTAGCGGGTGTAGAGCTCCGCCAGCACGCCGATCACCACACCGAGAACGATCAGATACAGCAGATCCACAGGCAGGAAGCGCACCAGGGGGGTGTACTCCCGTTCCAGTTGGAAGCCGATGGTGCTACTGAGTCCGCCCCTCCCGGGGTTGAGGCCGAGGAAGCCGAGCACATCCGCCAGGGTGTCGGCTGAGAAGGTGGTGATGATCACGAGCAGCAGCACCACGGGCCTTGCGGAGTGGAGCAGCTCCTCGATCGCGTAGATGAATCCACCGATGGGAGCGCTGAACACAGCTGCAATACCGGCACCACCACCGGCGGCCACAATCACCCGGCGAAAGGCCACCGGTGCCCGCAGCCAGCGGGACATCTGCCAGGCCACGGAGCCGCCCATCTGAACGGCGGGGCCTTCCGGCCCGAGGGGGAAGCCTGAGCCGATGGCAATGATGCCGGCCACCAGTTTCACCAGGCCCACCCGAAGCCCCATCGGAACAGACCGGTGGCGCAGGAAGCCCATGATGTGGGTGATCCCGGCTCCGCCAGCTGCCGGAGACAGGTTGGTGATCAACCAGGCCGAGACCATGCCGCCGATGGCGCCGAGAGCGGGGAGCACCACCCAGGCTGGAAATTCATCGAGCAGGTCGAGCCGCCAGTCCCGCAGCAGGTTGATCCCGCTGGTGAACAGCAGTCCGGTAATGGCGGCTCCAAGGCCCGTGAGCGCCAGAGCCAAAACCACCACCAGCCAGCGGCGCTCCAACAACCTCCTGATGCTCCGGCTGGAGCCAAGGAGGTGGCGGCGTTGTTTGGGTTCGCTCAGGGATGGCACGGATGAGGTGATCTGGGATCAGGCCTGAGCCAGAACGGTTGCTTCGTCGTCAGCACTGACCACCCGCCCCTGGTCTTCAAAACCGCTGATCTGATCGAAGTTCAGGTAGCGGTAGAGCTCGTCGGAGAGGGGATCGATCTTCTCGGCCGCGATGCTGCGGTACTCATCCGGGGTTGGGATGCGACCCAGCTGGGCGCAGACGGCGGCCAGTTCGGCGCTCCCTAGGTACACCTGAGCGCCCTTGCCCAGGCGGTTGTTGAAGTTACGGGTGCTGGTGGAGAACACGGTGGTGTTGTCTTCCACACGGGCCTGATTGCCCATGCATAGGGAGCATCCCGGCATCTCCATGCGGGATCCGGCGGCCTCGAAGGTGGCGTAGTAGCCCTCCGCCTTCAGGGTCTCCTCGTCCATTCGCGTTGGCGGGCAGACCCAGAGGCGCGCCGTGTTCTCGCCCGCCCCTTCCAGCACCTTGGCTGCGGCGCGGTAGTGGCCGATGTTGGTCATGCAGGAGCCGATGAACACCTCCTGCACCGGGTCTCCGGCCACCTCGCTGAGCAGCTTCACGTTGTCGGGGTCGTTGGGGCAGGCCACCACGGGTTCGGTGAGCTCGTCGAGGTTGATCTCCAGCACTTCCGCGTATTCCGCGTCCGCGTCCGCGCTCATCAGTTGCGGGTTCGCCAGCCAGGCCTCCATCTCCTTGATCCGGCGGGCCAGGGTGCGGGCATCGCTGTAGCCGCGCGCGATCATGTTCTTGAGCAGCGCCACATTGCTGCGCAGGTACTCGCTCACCGTCTCCTCGGAGAGCTTGATGGTGCAACCGGCGCAGGAGCGCTCGGCACTGGCATCGGTGAGTTCGAAGGCCTGTTCCAACTTCAGGTCCGGGAGACCTTCGATCTCCATGATCCGGCCGTTGAAGAGGTTCTTCTTGTTGGCCTTTTCAACGGTGAGCAGTCCCCGCTGGATGGCCACCCAGGGGATGGCATTCACCACATCCCGGAGCGTGACGCCCGGTTGCAGGGATCCGCTGAAGCGCACCAGCACCGATTCGGGCATGTCCAGCGGCATCGCGCCGATGGCGGCTGCAAAGGCCACAACCCCAGATCCGCCCGGGAAGGAAATGCCGAGGGGGAAGCGGGTGTGGCTGTCGCCGCCGGTGCCGACGGTGTCGGGAAGGAGCATCCGGTTCAGCCAGCTGTGGATGATGCCGTCACCGGGACGAAGGGCCACGCCACCCCGCTGGGCGAAGAAGTCGGGCAGTTCGTTCTGGGTCTGCAGATCCACCGGCTTCGGATAGGCGGCGGTGTGGCAGAAGCTCTGCATCACCAGGTCGGAGGAGAAGCCCAGGCAGGCCAGTTCCTTCATTTCGTCCCGCGTCATCGGGCCGGTGGTGTCCTGGGAGCCGACGGTGGTCATCAGCGGTTCGCAGCTGGTGCCGGGTCGGACGCCGGCGAGACCGCAGGCTTTGCCCACCATCTTCTGCGCCAGGGTGAAGCCCTTGCCGGTGTCTGCCGGGGCTGAGGGGCGGATGAACAGATCCGAAGGGGTGAGGCCAAGCTTGGCGCGCACCTTGTCGGTGAGAGCGCGACCGATCATCAGGGGGATTCGACCGCCGGCCCGCACTTCGTCGCTGATTGTGGTGGGCTTCAGCTCGAACCGACTCACCACCGTGCCGTCCCGTTCGATCGTGCCGGCGTGGGGGCGAATGGTGATCACATCACCGGTGTTCAGGTCGGTGACATCGCATTCGATCGGCAGGGCACCGGAGTCTTCGGCGGTGTTGAAGAAGATCGGGGCGATCTTGCCGCCAAGGATCACGCCACCCGCCCGTTTGTTGGGCACATGGGGAATGTCATTGCCGGTGTGCCAGAGCACCGAATTGATGGCGCTCTTGCGGGAGCTGCCGGTTCCCACCACATCACCGACGTAGGCCACGGGATGGCCTTTCTCTTTCAGGCCTGCGATGGTTTTCAGGCCCTCTGGATCGCGGGTCTCGAGCATCGCTAGGGCATGGATGGGGATGTCCGGCCGGGTGGTGGCGTGGGTGGCCGGCGACAGATCGTCCGTGTTGGTTTCGCCTTCAACCTTGAACACCGTCACGGTGATGCTTTCGGCCAGTTCGGGCTTGGCGGTGAACCACTCGGCTGCGGCCCAGCTGTCCACAACTTGCTTGGCAAAGCGGTTGTCCGCCGCCAGATCCATCACTTCGTTGAATGCGTCGTAGACGAGCAGCGTGCGGCTGAGTCCCTCAGCCGCACAGCCGGCCAGCGCAGCGTCGGAGTGCTTCAGCAGCTCAATCAGGGCAGCGACGTTGTATCCCCCCACCATCGTTCCCAGCAGACGGGTGGCCTCCAGTGGTGACACCAGGGGGCTTTTGGTGTCTCCCTGGGCGACGGCGCTGAGCCAGGTGGCCTTCACGTAAGCCGCTTCATCAACACCCGGGGGGATTCGCTCGCTGAGCAGGTGCAGCAGAAACGCATCCTCGCCGGCGGGAGGGTTTTGCAGCAGTTCGGTGAGACCCTGGGTCTGCTCGGCGTTGAGCGGAAGAGCGGGAACGCCCTGGGCTTCCCGGGCGGCGGCCAGCTCGCGGTAAGCGCTCAGCATGGAGATCTCTGTTCAGGGACGAACACCATTCTTCCGGACCGTGTCTGTTGCCAGTGAGCGGGGTGCGTAGCCTTGTGCGAATCACGCGCTTGGTCATGGCCGCCACCTCAGATCTGCATGTGGTGGAGACGCGCCCTCTGGTGGCACCGGCCCTCCTGCATCAGGACCTCCCCATTCATGCCGCTGCCACGGAGACGGTGGCCTCGGCACGGCAGAGGATCCAGGCGATCCTCAGTGGCGATGACCAGCGGTTGCTGGTGGTGGTGGGCCCCTGCTCCGTTCATGACGTCAAAGCAGCACGGGAGTACGCCCAGCGCCTGGCTCCGATCCGCGAGCGGTTGAAGGATCAGCTGGAGGTGGTGATGCGGGTGTATTTCGAAAAGCCCCGCACCACCGTGGGTTGGAAGGGATTAATTAATGATCCGCATCTGGATGGCTCCTACGACATCAACACCGGATTGCGACGGGCCCGGGGATTGCTGTTGGATCTCGCCCGTGAGGGGATGCCTGCTGCTACGGAACTGCTTGATCCAGTGGTTCCGCAATACATCGCCGATCTGATCAGTTGGACGGCCATTGGTGCCCGCACCACCGAAAGCCAGACCCACCGTGAGATGGCTTCCGGTCTTTCGATGCCGATCGGTTACAAGAATGGAACCGATGGCAGTGCCAGCATCGCGATCAATGCCATGCAGGCGGCCTCAAAACCCCACCATTTTCTGGGGATCAATAGCGAGGGCCATGCCTCGATTGTGAGCACCACGGGCAATCCCTACGGACATCTTGTGCTGCGCGGCGGCAGCCGAGGCAGCAACTACCACCTGGAGGCTGTGCAGGAGGCCGCGGCGGAATTGAGCCAAGCCGGTCTACAGGACCGCCTCATGGTGGATTGCAGCCACGCCAACAGCAACAAAGACTTCCGGCGACAGGCGGAGGTGATGGCCACCGTTGCCGAGCAGTTGCGGGCTGGATCCAATCACGTGATGGGCGTGATGATTGAGAGCCATCTGGTGGAAGGCAACCAGAAGCTCAGCGCCGACCTGTCGCAGTTGACTTACGGCCAGAGCGTCACGGATGCCTGCATCAGCCTCGAGACCACCGAAGCCTTGCTGGATGATTTGGCTGCGGCCGTCGCCAGTCGCAAACAGACGGTGACCGCATGAACATCAACGCTTTGGCTCAGGCCACCAATTGATTCCACAGCACCCCAACGCTGAGGGGAACGCTGAGGTTGTCGAGACCGCGCCAGCTGAGCTGTTCCAGGCCGGTTGCCATAGCCACCATGCCAAGGGTTGCCGATAGGGGCAGGTCAGTCCCCGACCATCGCGCCAGGCCGATCAGCACCAGGCTTGTGACAACCGCCATGGTCATGGTGCCGACAGTTGACTTGGTCTGACCAAAGAGGACCCACTTCAGCGAATCGACGTTGCGGCCGATCAACCCTGCAAGGCCATCCCCCAAGGCCATTACGAGAACCCCGGCGCAAACGGCATCGGCTCGGGTTGGCCAGAACAGCAGAAGCAGCATTGTGATCGCCGTGCCGTAGGCGATCGTGCCGTAGCTGTTGCGATCAACATCCTCAACGGCGGGGATCAAGCGCCATTGGTGGTTCATTGCCGTCAAAACCGTGATCACCGCCGCGACAGGCAGGGCAACGACGAAGGGAATTTGAAAGAACCAGGCCAAAGGAACCACGGCGCCGGTTCCGATGTGAACAATTTTGCGGCTCAGCTCCCGTTGGTTCGGTCGAAGCCGACGACACAACACCGCGCCTGCTGTCACCATCGCCATCCAGACGAGGATGGCGATGGGTCCGGTCAAGGGAAGCAAGTTGCTTAGGCGGCTTGTTGGTGGTTGGTCATGGCACGCAGCTTGAGAATCGCTTTGGCCTCGAGCTGTCGGACGCGTTCGCGGGACACATTGATCTGACGACCGATCTCCGCGAGGGTCAGAGGCTCTTCACCGCCAAGACCGAACCGCAACTTCAGAATTTTCTGCTCGCGCTCGTTCAACTGCGACAGCCAGCCCCCCAGATGTTCTTTCTGGATGCTGCGATCCATCCCTTCCATCGGCTCTTCACCGTTGGGATCCGGGATCAGTTCCCCAAGAGTGCTGCGATCTTCCTCGCCACGGGCATGGGCATCCAGTGATGCACAGGGTGCGCTCTGGGAGATCAGGTCCTCCAGTTCCCGGGGTTCGATTCCCATGGCACTGGCCAACTCAAGCCGATTCGGTTGACGGCCAAAGCGGTGGGACAGCTCCCGGGAGATGCGACGCATCTTGGAGAGCTTTTCGCTGATGTGGATCGGCAGGCGAATGGTGCGGGCGCTGTTGTCGATGGCCCGCGTCATGCCTTGACGAATCCACCAGTAGGCATAGGTGGAAAATTTGTAGCCCATGGCGGGATCGAACTTGTCGACCGCTCGTTCCAGGCCAATTGCACCTTCCTGAACCAGATCCAGCAGCTCCAGACCCTGGTTCTGGTATTTCTTCGCCACGCTCACCACGAGGCGGAGGTTGGCGGCCATCATCCGGTCGCGGGCTCGTTTGCCCATGCGGATCTTGTGGCGATGCCGGGAGGTCAGCTCCTCTTCCGGTAGCTCCTGAAGTTGCTTCATCGCCTGCACATGGTGTGCAAGTTCGATTTCTTCAGCTGCCGTCAGCAAGGGAATGCGTCCGATGCTGCTCAGATAAAAACCGATGGAGTCGGTGGCAAGCCGCCCTCCTTGTCGAGTCGATGGTCGACGTCCGGTGGACGGCAACGCAGGTTCCTTCTGGGACGACTGTTTTGTCGTGCCGGAAGATTCCAGAGGGATCCCCATCACCCTGGTCTCCTGAATGAATTTGGGCTGAACTTAGCACCAGGCAACGGTGTTGACTGTTTCGAATCGAAAGAATTTCAGGAGCTGAATCTTTCGTCTTTCAAAACAACAGATTTGACAGTGATCGTGGCGGCTTCAGGTTTGTTTTTGAAGCAATGTTGTGTATCGGACGTCACAGACGCATTCACTTCTCAAAGCCGAAAACATCACAAGGATTGAATGCCGTTGCTCCATTCCTTGATTAATTGCATCTGGGAATTGCGTTCCGAGGCGTCGTTTTCGGGTTTGCGCTGCACAAATGTGCCGTCGCGTTGCATGTCCCAGGCAGCCTGGTTGTCATTCAAGTACAGCTGCAGCAAGCGTTCCAGTTTCTGGCGATGCTCGGGGTCTTCGATCGGTGTGACCGCTTCAATGCGGCGGTCGAGGTTGCGGCTCATCCAGTCGGCACTGCCGATGTACACCTCCGGTGAGCCGCCGTTGGCGAACGAAAAGATTCTCGAGTGTTCCAGGAACGGGCCGATGATGCTGATCACCCGAATGTTTTCACTTAGTCCTTCACAGCCGGGATAGAGGCTGCACATGCCGCGAATGATCAATTCGATCGTCACTCCGGCTTGGGATGCTTCATAAAGAAGCGCAATGATCGTTGGGTCCACCAGGGAATTCATCTTGGCTCGGATCACGGCCTCTCTGCCCTGCTGAGCATGTTCAATTTCGCGGCGGATCAACAGCTCCATGCCTTTCCGCAGGGTGACGGGGGCCACGAGCAGGCGACGAAAACTTTGCTGCTTGGAAAAACCGGTGAGGTAATTGAACAGTTCCACCAGGTCTTGACCCAGTTCCTGGTTGGCTGTGAGCAGGCCCAGGTCGGTGTAGAGCTTGGAGGTTTTGGAGTTGTAGTTGCCCGTGCCGATGTGCGCGTAGCTCTGAAGCTTGTCCTTCTCCTTGCGCACCACCAGAACAATCTTGGTGTGGGTTTTCAGCCCCAGCACCCCGTAGACCACATGCACTCCGGACTGCTCCAGGTGCCGGGCCCATTGGATGTTGTTGTCTTCGTCAAATCGCGCTTTCAATTCCACTAGGGCCATCACCTGCTTTCCGTTTTCCGCGGCACGGATCAGTGCCGCGATGATCGGCGAGTCTTTGGAGGTGCGGTAGAGCGTCATCTTGATGCCCATCACCTGGGGATCGTCCGCCGCCTGGTTGATGAACTCTTCGACGGTTGTCGAGAAGAGGTCATAGGGATGGTGCAGAAGGATGTCCTGACGGCGAATCACCGAGAAGATCGATCTGAACTCATCCGGCTTGATCGCTCCCTCGTCCAGCCGGTGTTGCTGACTGCGGGCAAGCACCGCGGGTGTCTGGCCTCCGTGGCTTTGGCTCTTGAGTTTCGGCAGCGGTAGTGCAGTCAGGCTGAGCAGGTCGTCCAGGCCCAGGGGACCATCAATCACATAGAGGTCTTCCTCTTCAACGCTGAGTCCTGTCATCAGCATCTCGACCACGTCCTGAGGCATTTCGTTGGGCACCTCGAGGCGCACCACCTCACCGCCCATGCGTCGCTTTCGCAGCCCCTGTTCCAGGGCCAGCATCAGGTCATCGGCTTCCAGATCCCTCAGCTCCAGATCTGCATCCCGCGTCACGCGGAAGAAGTAGTGCCCTTCGATCGTCATGCCAGGGAACAGCTCCTTCAGGTTGAAGGCGATCACCTGCTCGAGTGCGATGGCGGTGTGAACGGGTTTGTGGTCCTGCCCACTCAGGTTTGAGGGGATGGCGATGAAGCGCGGAAGATTCTTCTGCGGAACTTTGACCCGTGCAAATTGGCGTTGTCCTGTTTCTGGATCAACAACCACGGCCGCAACGTTGAGGCTCAGGTTGCTGACGAAGGGGAACGGATGGGCCGGGTCGACAGCCAGGGGTGTGAGCACCGGAAACACCGAGGTTTGGAAGGTGTCGTCAACCCACTGGCGTTGGTCGTCGTTCAGCTGTTTGTAATCGAGCAGCTCAACCTTGTGTTCCAGCAGCTTCGGCCTCAGGTGCTGGCGGTAATGCACCTGTTGCTCTCGTAGCAGGGGAATCAGCCGCTCTCGGATCGCCAGTAGTTGCTCCAAGGGCGATTTGCCATCCTCACTCGGTTTGCTGACGCCCGCCTCCACCTGAGACTTCAGTGACGCCACGCGAACCATGAAGAATTCGTCGAGGTTGTTGCTGAAGATGGCGCTGAACTTGGCTTGATCGAGCAGAGGTGTGCGTGGATCCAGGGCCTGGGCCAGCACCCTCTCGTTGAAGGCGATCCAGCTCAGCTCCCGGTTGATGTAGTGCTCCGGGGCTAAGGCTGCTGCGCACATGGGCTGAACGGCTCGGCGCTGGTGTCGTTAGACGAAACGTAGCAATCAAGCCTGGCTTGGTTGTGTGTCGGAGATGTCCGGCAAAGGGCTGCCGGCCACCAGGCCAATCACGATCACCAGCACGGTTGCCGCAACTGCAAAGGGGCTCACTGGACCCAGAAGGTCGTAGCTCAATCCCGCCAGGGGTGGACCGAGAAAACTGCCCAAACTCTGCAGGGCTTGAAGGCTGCCGAGGGCGCTGCCTTGTCCTTCCCGACCCAGGCGCCTTGACACCAGGCTGCGCAGGCTGGGTGTGACCAGGCCGGTGCCCAGGGCCAGGATGCCGACAGCAGTGAAGATGGCGCCGGCCCGATCGGATGCACCGACGCTGGGGATCAGCAGGCATCCAATGATCACCAGTCCCAGGCCCAGCAGAGTTAGTCGCCATTCACCAAACCGTTTCACCAAGGGCCCGATCAGCCCTCCTTGCACCACGGTGGCGACGACCCCCACCACGAGGAAGGCGGTGGTGGCGAGCTCAGGGCCCCAGCCGAAGCGTTCCTTGAAATAGAGAACCAGGATGGCGGTGAAGCCGTTGAAGGCCAGGAAGAACAGGAAAAAAGCTCCGCACAGTCGCCCCACGCTGGGGTTCATCAGCACTTGGCTCAGGCGTGCAAACGGATTGAGGTCGCGTTTTCTTGGGAGGCTTTTGCGGGAGTCCTGGGGATGGGTTTCCGGCAGAAGATTGAGCACCACCAAAAGGTTGAGTGCCGCAAATCCTGTGGCCACCCACACAGGCAGTGAAACCGCCACTCGGGCCAGTTGCCCGCCAACGAAGGGGCCAAGGATGAACCCCAAGCCAAAGGCCACGCCGATCAAGCCAAAGGCCCGGGCCCGCTTGTCGGGAGGAGTGATGTCAGCGAGCACGGCGCTGGCTGTTGCCGCTGTGCCGCCACTGATGCCGTCAATGATCCGTGCTGCGAACAGCAGCAGCAGGGGCAGCAGGCTTTGGCTGGGCCAAGGCAGTGAAACCGTCACGGCAAACAGGCCGAGCCCCACCACGGATCCTGCGACACAGATGCTGATCACGGGCCGGCGGCCGTAGCGATCACTGAGCGCTCCGATCAGTGGTGTGACCAGGAACTGCGCCAGGGCATAGCTTCCTGCCAACAGACCCAGGGTTCGTCCATCTGGGGCGAACTGGGCCAGGAGAAAGGGCAACAGTGGAAAAACAATGCTTTCGCTGAGCCGGTCGTTGAGCAGCGTGAGAAACGCGCTGAGCAGTGTGGGAATCCGAGGACGCTGCAAGCTTGCTGCCACGCAGGAGAGACTCACATTCCCACAGGCGACTGCCATGGCTTTGCGTCCGATTGCTCCGGAGGATCAAGCGCTGTTGCGGGAGATCTATGCCGATGCGATCGAATCGCAGGCCCCCCTCCTTTATTCAGATGAACAAGTCAGGGCCTGGGCGGCCTTGGCTTGGTTGCCCGGCGTGCTTGATGCGAGTTTTCGGGAGGGCTCGGGATGGCTGACCACCGATGGTTCAGCGTTTGCGATCCGTCATCCCGAAGACCGTCTGTCCTTGCTCTACTGCCGTGGTTGTGCGTCGAGGCGGGGCCATGGCAGTGCCCTTCTGAACCGGATTGAGACGGATGCGCTGACGTCTGGCGTTCAACGATTGCGAACGGAGGCCAGCCAGTTCAGCCGACCGTTGCTGGAGCGACGTGGCTGGTTGGTGGAAGCGCCGGAAACGATCTTGATTGGAGGCGTTCCGTTCGAGCGCTATCGGATGGTCAAGCTGCTCCGCCAAGTGCAGAGTTGATCGAGCATGGCTTGGGCCTGGCCCGTTTGCAGAGCAGACGCTGCCCGTTGAATGCCCTGGTCCAGGGAATCACTGCAGCCGGAAAACCACAGATAAGCGCCGGCATTCCAGCGCAGGGCGTCGCAGAGAGGGCCCTTGTTCTGCAGGGCGTCCTGTGCCTGATCGGCCCATGTGGTCTCGTCAGCCCATTCCACGTCGGCGTCATGGCAGCCATGGTCGCGGGGATGCAGGATCAATCGCTCTGCTTCGCCGTTCCGCACCCGGGCTGTGATGCAGGCGCGGCCGATGGGAAGGTCGGTTCCCCCTTCGAGTCCCTTCACGGTGAGGACATCGGTCTCACCGGCCTGCTTCAGGGCTTCCCAGGCGCGGGCTTCGGTGGGGGGGTGCACAAAGCCACTCACGAGAAGGTGGTCGCCTTGATGGGGTGTCCAAAGCAGTTCGAGGCTGGCGACCGGGGGACGCTTGCCCAGTTCTTCGCGGTAGCCGATCAGTGTTTCCGCGATGGGGAAGTGATCCGGTTGGTGAATCAGGGCGAAGCCGTTCTGCTGGAACCCGTTTTCAACAGCGCTGATCGGCAGGCCCTTGAGGTCGAAATTGAGGAGGCGGAACAGATCAACGGCGGTAACGCCGTACTTGATCGGCATCCGATCACCGCCCTGAAGAACCACTGGCTGGCCACAGGCCAGCAGCACCAGCGTGGTGAGCGGATAAATCGGTGCTGTGCGCGTGCGCCCGTCGTAGGGCATGCCGAAGCACAGCGGGGCGCGACTGCCGGCTGGGGATTCCAGCACCGGGCCATGGGCTCGGTAGGTGTCGAGCATCCCTGTGAGTTCCTGGGGTTCGGGCCGTCGGATGCGATGGGCAATCAGGAAGGCGCCGATCTGGGCGGGCGTCGCTTCGCCCTGCAGCATCAGCTCCATGGCATCAGCCGCTTCCTCGCGACTCATGCCTTTGCTGGTGTGTTCACCGCTTCCCACCTTGCGCAGGTGCTGCTTGAAGCGGTCGCGGCCGGAGAGAACTGCGCTCGTCAAAGGTCCGGCCTCAAGCTGTGATCAGTCTTCAGGAGCGCCTGGCCCAGCAGGGGTAGCGATTGCTACGAAATTTCAGGGGCTGCTCAGCCGGGATAACCCTTCGAAACTGCCATGGCGTGGATGCTCCGGGTGGTGGCGTCCCTCGGCGTAATAAAGCCTCTCCAGGATCAGTTGGGGGGCAGTTGTTGGTGGAAGGAATTGCGCTTGAAGCATGGTTGCCATGGATTGGAAAAATTGGCTCATTTCAAATTTATTCTTTGAAGCCAATTTCACTCGCATCATGAGCTTGTTGGCTGTGCTTGTTGTTTCAAAAACAGGCTGTTGTTCTGTAGCAGATGTTGCATTGTTGAATTGGCGTCTGCGCAACAGTTTCTTTGCTGCTGAGACGTCCCATTTGGGATGCTGTTTTTTGAGGCGGCCATAACATCTTTTCGTTCAATCATGACTGTTTCAGCTGTTCCTTCGGCGCCGTCGTTGGCAGCTCCTTCTCAGGAGACCGTCACCGCCACCTTGATGGCTGCCAAGAAAGCCAAGGGCATGAGCTTTGCCGATTTGGAGTCGGCCATGGGCCTTGATGAGGTCTGGATTGCTTCGTTGTTCTATGGGCAAGCCACGGCCTCCAAGGAAGAGGCTGAAAAGCTGGCTGAGCTGCTCTCCCTTGATCCGGCCATCACTGCGGCTTTGCAGGAATTCCCCACCAAGGGCAGTCTCGATCCGGTGATTCCCACCGACCCCCTGATCTATCGCTTTTACGAGATCATGCAGGTCTATGGAATGCCCTTGAAGGATGTGATCCAGGAACATTTTGGTGACGGCATCATGAGCGCGATCGACTTCACGCTTGATGTCGACAAAGTCGAAGATCCCAAAGGTGATCGCGTTAAAATCACCATGTGCGGCAAGTTCCTGCCTTACAAAAAGTGGTGAACAACTAGATGTCTTGATTGAAGACATCAAGGCCCCGCGAAAGCGGGGCTTTTTTATTGACGAAATTGTTGGCTCAGTTGGGTGTTGGCCATCTTGCGTCGACTCTCGTCATTCAGCTCCTGGCTCAGTTCCAGCAGGCAGCGCTGACTGGCAGGTGTGGCAATACAACCAAGAGCACGAAAGGCGGCTTCCGCAACAGGGAGAGACCCGTTGCGACACAGCTCTGCCAGTTTTTCGCTGATCATCACGCCATCGCGGCGTTGCAGAACCCGAATGGTGGCCACAACGACTGGATCGCGAAAATCCTTTAAGACCTCTTGGCAGAACTGCAGCAGTTCGCCGTCGTCGAGGCAGTGGGACCGGAAGCTGAGCAGTTGAAGACCGGCGAGTCGGTGCAGTTGGCCCGGGTGATGCAGGCAATTCACCACCACCGCCTCTGGAACTTCGGCGCCCCAGCACGCCAGAGCCTGAACCACCATCAGGTTGGTCTCCTCGTCGTCAGAGGTTTGCTCGAGTTGAGCCAACAACCAATCGCGGGCCTCGCTTTGGTGGCACAGCCCTGCTGCCATCACCAAATCGGCCAGAACTCCATGGGTGGTCAGGAGTCCTTGAATGACGGGCCAGCCGTGCTCGGCTTGCATCCCCAGTTTTTCGCAAAGGGCTCGCCGTAGATCAACAGAAAGGCTGGGGGAGTAGACCTCCCCCAGCCAAGCGGGCTCCAGTGGAGCGCGTCGTGAGCGGGCGAGCCGTTCCCAGAGAACGGCTTCGTCGTTCATGGATGGATCAGCGGGCACCCAGTTCAGCAGCGAGCTCACGCTCCAGCTTTTCATCGTGCTCGGTCGGCAGCACGTTCTCCATCGGAGTGCGATGGGTGCTGTAAAAGAGCATGCCGATGAACACCATGCCGCCCACGATGTTGCCGAGGGTGACAGGGAGCCAGTTCCAGAAGATCACCTTGGTGAAGGGAACACCTGAACCAAGGATCGGACCAGCGGTGTGCAGGAACTGGTTCACCACGATGTGCTCCATGCCCATCGACTGGAAGGCGGTGATCGGAAGCCAGCAGGCCAGGATCTTGCCGGGAACGCTCTTGCTCACCAAAGCCATGGTCACGCCCAGGCAGACCAACCAGTTGGCCACGAGTCCGCGCAGGAAGGCAAGGAAGAAGCCCATGCTTCCCAGGGCCTCGTACTTCTTCTCAACGTTGATTTGGTTGAGGTCCATGATCTTCTGTGCCACGGCATCCCAGATCGGCGGGCCGACGTTGTCTGCAGCGCCGTCCATGGTGCCGCTGGTGAGGCTGATGGCCATGATCACGGCCACAACGGCGGTGCCGATCCAGTTGCCGATCCACACCCAGACCCAGTTGCGGAAGGTGGCACCCCAGGTGCTTTTGCCAGCCCAGGTGGCCATCGGCAGCAGGGCGAAGTTGCCCGTGACCAGCTCCATGCCGAACAGAACGATGCTGGCGAAGCCGAAGGGGAACAGCAGCGAGCCCACGAAGGGGGCTTTCACGGTGATGCCCACTGTGAGGGCCAGGATCACTGCCAGGCCAAGGATGGCCCCGGAGTAAAAGCCACGGATCAGCAGGTTTTTGACGCTGACCGTTGATTTTTTGCCGCCGGCGGCAATCATGCCGTCGACAAGCTCATTGGGTAGGACGTAGTCCATCAGATGAAATTGAAAATTGGACGAAGGTTTGATGTCAGCCGCTGATGCGGTTCATCAGGCGGGAGAACAGATCAGGGCTGCCGCCCTGACGGTTGATGGCGGCTCCGTCGCGACCACTGGCGCTGAGCCAGTTGACGAAACGAGAGAACACGTCGTTGCTGTTGGCCATGACGGTGAGTGGGAGTGGTTGATGCGCGGAGCCGTGACTTCAAAAGGAAGCGTCACGGCCACGGCAGCGATCAACCCTTCGGGGTGGCCCCAAACTTCTCGATCAACACCTCTTTGAGAGCGGCCTTGATCTCATCGGCGGGGATGGCCTTGCGGTGGATTTCACCGATGCTCGGGTTGGCACCTTGGGAACCACCGATGGTCATCGTGTAGCCCTCACCCATGACGCCCTCGCTGTTCTTGGCCTTGGTGCCGGTGAGGCCGATGGCACCCATGTAGGCCTGGCCGCAGGTGTTGGGGCAGCCGGTCCAGTGGATCTTCAGCTCTTCAGGAAGATTGAGCTCCTGGTCGAGTTCCTTGGCTGCTTCCAGGGCTTGGTCTTTGGTGTTGGTGAGGGCAAAACCGCAGTAGGTGTTGCCGGTGCAGGACACCGTTCCCGCCGAGATGTGACCAGGCTCCAGCGGGAAGCGCTGCACCAGGGCGTCGGCTTTCAGGGCCTCGAGTTTGTCGTTGGGAAGTCCAACGAGGATCACGTTCTGATCCTCGGTGAGACGCACCTCGCCACTGCCGTAATTGAGGCTGGCGGTTGCCAGATCTTGCAGATCCTGGGCGGTCAGGCGACCCACTGGAACGTGCAGACCGGCAAAGGAAAGACCCTCCTGCCTCTGGGGGTGAATGCCGTAGTGGGAGCGGGGCGTGGTGTTGAACACAGACCCAGGATCGGGGGTCAATGGACCAAACAGCTCTTCGACCTGGCTGCGGAACACGTCGTGGCCGACCTGATCCAGATAGAGGCGGAAGCGGCCTTTGGGCCGCTTGTCCCGCTCACCGTTGTCGCGCCAGAGCCGGATCACGGCGTCGGTCATCTTGCAGATCTCGTCTGGTTTCACCCAGGCGTTCAGTGGGACGGCATAGGCGTTCATCTGGGAGGACAAAATTCCTCCGATCCAGACGCCAAATCCCATCACCCCATCCCGTTCCACAGGGTGGAAGACGATGTCGTTGTGGAGCAGGAAGTTGTCCTTGGCGCCGGCAACGGCGGTGTTCCACTTGCGGGGCAAGTTGGAATATTCCGGGTTGCCTTGGCAGTTGTTGGTGAGGAAGTTCTGCAGCTCGTTGGTGTAGGGCCGCGTGTCGACGATCTCGTTGGGATCGATGCCGGCGATGGGGTTGCCGGTGACGTTGCGGGGGTTGTCGAAGCCGGATTGAATCGTGCTCAAGCCGGCTTCCTTCAGCCGCTTGAGGATTTCGGGCAGGTCGCCCAGCAGCACGCCGCGCAGTTGCAGGTTCTGACGGGTGGTGATGTCGCAACTGCCGTTGTCGCCATAGCGCTCAACGATGGAGCCAACCACCCGCAGCTGATCGGCCGTCAGCACACCATTAGGCACTCGCAGGCGCAGCATGAACTTGCCTGGCGTTTTCGGGCGCCAGAACATGCCGTACCACTTCAAACGCAGCTGAAGATCGGTTTCATCCACCTGCTCCCAGCCGAGCTCGGCGAATTTTTCGATTTCGCTGCCGACCAACAGGCCATCTTTGGCCGCCTTGTTCTGCTCGATCTTGTTGAGCTTCTTGCCATCCAGGTAAGGCCTGGAGGGAGAGCTAATGGTCATACGTCGATTAACGAGTGGGCGGATTGATTGCTCAAAGACGAGGCGCGAATCAATCGAGATGGCCCGAAGACCGGCAACGCTTCAAAACGAAGGGGAGCGTTGGGTTGACTGAATAAACACTGCGATGGCAACCCTGGTCCGTAACAAAGAAAACACTTTTGGTGCTGATCAATGCCAGGGCTTTGTTCTGCGTGATTTGTAATGCCGGCTACATCTGGTGGTTCCCGCGAAGCCGTAAAAGGCAGCCTGTTTCGGCCTCAGTATTGGCGTCCAATTTCGCCAACCATGCGCACCGCTCCGGCCCGGAGCATCTGCCAAACGCGCTTCATCGCAGCGAAGTCTTGGTCGAGCTCGGAGGGTCCGGCGGGGCGGTCGAAGCGTCGGTCGTACCTGTCGTAACGCCCCTCCCTGGGCTCGTATCCCCGGCTGTACCGGTCGTCTCGGGCGTCGTGCCGGTCGACCCGCTCCATGCGTCCGTCCAGCGGCCCCCTGTAGGAGCGGCTGTCCAATGGGGCACGATCAAAACTACGGCGGGGTGCCATGACTCATCCAACGTTCACAACAAACCGATGACATCAGCTGGTGCGGTCATCGATCCGTGGCCATTGCTACGGAATGACGCTTCAGATGAAGCACGGCGTGGTCTGCATTTGGTGGTGCATGGCCGCAGTGGCGGTGTTGTTCCCGATTGTTTGGCCTCCCTGCCTGATCTACTGTCCCGGCGGAGATCGGCGCCTGTGCAGCTGGAGGTGCTCACGGCTGAACAACCCGTGTCGCCGCTTCCCCAATCCTCTTGGGTTGTTCCGTTGCTGCTGCTGCCTGGGGCGCACGCCCGCAAGGATGTGCCGGCGATTCGGAACAGGCTTCGTGGAGCCGGGGCCAATGTGCGTTTGCTGCCCTTTCTGGGCTCTTGGATCACCTGGTGGAGCGCTGTGCTCTCATCACTTCCGGCGTCTGATCGCGCTGATGCCGTGCTGGTGCATCACCCCCTGCGCCCAGGGGTGGCGGATCGCTTCCTCGCGATGCTGGCCTCCCGCCTGGCCTTGCCGTTGGTTGCCTTTGATGCCTGGCCCGCGTTCCAGCAGCGCCATCCCCGCGCCCGGCCACTCCCCTTGGCCCTCGCCCCGAATCGCATGACGGAGGCGTTGAGCGAAGCTGGTGGATTGCCTCCTCTGCTGGAGCATCCCCACACCCGCCAGGCCCTGATTGATCTGCTTGTTTCTCTGCCGTGACCACCGCTGAACAAACCGGAACCGTTTATCTGGTGGGAGCCGGTCCTGGCGATCCCGAGTTGCTCACGCTGAAGGCGCATCGGCTGCTGAGCCAGTGCGATGCCTTGGTGTACGACTCGCTGGTGCCCAAGGAAGTGCTGGATCTCGTGCCGGCAACCTGCGAACGCCGTTTTGTCGGCAAACGTCGCGGACATCATTCAGTGCCTCAACCCAGCACCAATGCTGTGCTCGTTGAAATGGCCCAGAAGCACAGCACGGTGGTGCGCTTGAAGGGGGGCGATCCCTTCCTGTTCGGTCGTGGAGGGGAAGAAGCGGCTTATCTGGCGGAGCGCAACATCCCTGTTCAGGTGGTGCCTGGTGTCACCGCCGGCATTGCCGCTCCTGCCTATGCCGGAATTCCCGTCACTCA
>JADHMX010000029.1 GCA_016779825.1 Synechococcus sp. BS301-5m-G53
CGCTCCCTCTTGGTCTCGTAAGCCGCCTCAGACACATCAAGACTTTCGCCTCAAGCGCTTCGGCTTGCGCAACAGCCTCTCGGCTCCCGCGCAAGACAAAACCATAACACCACATCCCCCGCTGTTGCAATAGCAACGCCCTCCGGAGATCTGAAGGGTTGCTTCCACTGGCGAAACCCATTGCCAGCACTACGTTTCAGATGGAGGTCACCGCAATGCCGACGCGCTTCACTGAACAGAGCCAGCGTTTCCGCCCCAACTCAAACGAAGAACAGGTGCTGCAAAAAGCACGTGAACACTTCGAGGCCACGCTGATTGGCGTACAGGGGGAACTCGCCGGCAGCGTTGCAGCGATGGAACATCGCCGCGCTGACGAGGCCCTCAACTACGGAGAGATCTTTCTGCGGGACAACGTTCCCGTGATGATCTACCTGATGCTCGAAGGCCGCTTCGCCATCGTGAAGCAGTTTCTGAGTGTCAGCCTTCACCTTCAAAGCACCAACGTTCAAACCCGCGGTGTCTTCCCCACCAGCTTTGTGGAAGAAGAAGGGGAACTGGTTGCGGACTACGGCCAACGCTCGATCGGGCGCATCACCTCTGTGGATGCAAGCCTCTGGTGGCCGATTCTTTGCTGGATCTACGTCAAACGCAGCGGAGACACCGACTTCGGGCGTAGTCCTGAGGTGCAACGCGGTTTACAACTGCTGCTGGATCTTGTCCTTCACCCCAGTTTCGAAGGCACTCCAGTGCTGTTCGTCCCCGACTGCGCCTTCATGATTGATCGCCCCATGGACGTATGGGGCGCTCCATTGGAGGTGGAAGTGCTGCTCTTCGCTGCACTCCGCAGCTGCGTTGGACTGATGGAACTCTGCCAACGCCACGAAAACAGTGTTCTTCTGGGAGAACGACTACGCCTGAGTCGGCAGTGGACCCATGACTTGCGGCAATTTCTGTTGAAGCACTACTGGGTCACCAGCAAAACGATGCAGGTGCTCCGGCGACGGCCGACGGAGCAGTACGGCGAGAACCAGCATCACAACGAATTCAACGTTCAACCGCAGGTCATCCCCGACTGGTTGCAGGACTGGCTCGAAAACCGAGGCGGTTACATGATCGGGAACATGCGGACCGGACGGCCGGATTTTCGCTTCTACTCCTTAGGCAATTCTCTGGCATCCCTGTTCGGGTTGCTGACCGCACCCCAGCAACGGGCCCTGTTCCGACTGGTGCTGCACAACCGGGATCACCTCATGGCCCAGATGCCGATGCGCATCTGTCATCCACCGATGGCAGGGGTGGAGTGGGAGAACAAGACGGGATCGGATCCCAAGAACTGGCCCTGGAGCTATCACAACGGTGGCCACTGGCCAAGCCTGCTCTGGTTTTTCGGTGCATCGATCCTTCTCCACGAACGACTGAACCCCCAAGCCGACGTGTTGCTCATGGGGCAAATGAAAACGCTTTTGGATGAGTGCTACTGGAGCCACCTCAACCAGCTGCCCCGTCAGCAGTGGGCCGAATACTTTGACGGACCCACAGGAACCTGGGTTGGACAGCAGTCACGCACCTATCAGACCTGGACCATCGTTGGTTTTCTGCTGATGCACCACTTTCTCCATGTCAACCCAGACGACGTGCTGATGCTGAATCTGGACGAATCGATGGGGCACTGAACGACCAGCAAACCAAAGGCACAAAAAAACCCCGGCTCCATGAGCCGGGGCGAACAAGCTGGACTGCAGCGAGAAATCAGAAGAGTCCGAGGGTGAGGGACTTGTCGATCGGCAGAGCAGCACCGATGCCGAGGTAGATGGTGACCAAGGTTCCGGTCAGGAACACCGTCATCGCAACGGGACGACGGAAGGGGTTTTGGAACTTGTTGAAGCTTTCGATGAAAGGCACAAGCATCAAACCGAGGGGAACCAGGGTCTGAAGGGCGATACCAAGAAGCTTGTTGGGAACAACCCGCAGGATCTGGAAGACCGGATAGAGGTACCACTCAGGAAGAATTTCCAGAGGGGTGGCGAAGGGATCAGCCTTGTCGGCGAGCATCGCTGGATCCAGAACAGCCAGACCAACCACACAGGCGATGGTGCCGAGGATGACCACCGGAAAGATGTAGAGGAGGTCGTTCGGCCAGGCGGGCTCTCCGTAATAGTTGTGCCCCATGCCCTTGGCGAGCTTGGCCCGCATCTTGGGATCGGAGAGATCAGGCTTCTTGAGAATGTGCATCAGTTAGTCCAGGTGTTGAGGGAACAGTAGGAACGCAGATCACAAGGGACCAGAAATGCCCTGCTTCCGGATCATCAGGAAGTGCATGAGCATGAACACCGCCAGCAACCAAGGCATCACGAAAGTGTGCAGGCTGTAGAAGCGCGTGAGGGTGGCCTGGCCGACGCTCTCGCCACCGCGAAGCAGTTCAACCATGAAGTCACCAACCACAGGGATGGCTGCAGGAACTCCTGAAACGATTTTCACCGCCCAGTAACCAACCTGATCCCAGGGGAGGGAGTAGCCCGTCACACCAAAGGACACCGTGATGACAGCCATGGTCACGCCGGTGACCCAGGTGAGCTCACGGGGACGCTTGAAGCCACCGGTGAGGTACACACGGAACACGTGAAGGATGAGCATCAGCACCATCATTGATGCGCTCCAACGGTGAACGGAGCGGATCAACCAACCGAAGCTGACATCGGTCATCAAGTACTCGACCGACTTGTAAGCCTCAGCAACCGTGGGCTTGTAATAGAAGGTCATCGCGAAGCCGGTCGCGAACTGGATCAGGAAGCACACCAACGTGATGCCCCCCAGGCAATAGAAAATGTTGACGTGGGGGGGCACGTACTTGGAACCAATGTCGTCAGCAATGTCCTGGATCTCCAGACGTTCCTGGAACCAGTCGTAAACCGGTGATGAGTTCGCCATGCACAAGCGGGCTCGAGTTGCGAAAGTCTACTGAGCACGCTTCAGCCACCGGGGCGAACCCACTGCGATGTATCCAACTGTTAACGATCTTTCAGAATGGCTGCGGCGCAATGGGTTTCGACCAATGCGCCTGCTGATCACGCTCGCTCTGAGCTGCATTTTGCTGCTGGGCAACGCCTGCACGGTCGTTGCACTGAGCGATACACAGCAGCTGGTTGTAGACAGTTGGCGGCTGGTCAACCAGGGCTTTTGGAACCCCGATCACCTCGATGAGGTCCGCTGGCGACGCCAACGCCAGAAGGCGATGGAACGCAGCATCGAGAGCAGTGACGATGCCTACAGGGCCATTGAATCCATGCTCGCTCAGCTGGGAGATCCCTACACCAGGCTGCTTCGTCCCGATGACTACACAGCGCTGAAGAACAGCACCAGCGGCAACCTCAGCGGTGTGGGCCTGCAACTGGGACCGGATGAAGAGGGCAATGGCGTTGTGGTGATTTCAGCCCTGGAAGGCTCTCCCGCCGGAGAGGCGGAGATCACCAGTGGAACCCGGCTGCTGTCCGTTGACGGCAGACCCGTCATTGATCTGGGCCTCGAGGGAACAGTGTCAGCACTTCGAGGAGACGTGGGATCGCAGGTGGTGCTGACGGTCGAGAACAGCAACGACGAGACGAACGAACTGACCCTTGAGCGACGCAGTGTGGACCTCAGACCGGTGCGTACACGGCGCTTGCGCAGCGGCAGTCACACCCTTGGCTACCTGCGGATCACCCAGTTCAGCGACGGCGTACCGGAACAGGTGAAGGAAGCCCTCACAGAACTCCAGAACAAGGAAATCGAAGGGTTGGTGCTCGATCTGCGCAACAACTCAGGCGGTTTGGTGAGCGCTGGATTGGCAGTCGCCGACGACTTCCTTGCCGGTGGCGCCATCGTCGAGACCCGCAACCGCGAGGGCATCAATGACACGATTCAGGCAAGCCTCCAGACGGTCTACGACGGACCCATGGTCATCCTTGTGAATGGAGGAACGGCCAGCGCGAGTGAAATCCTGGCTGGAGCACTGCAGGACAACGAACGAGCCACTTTGCTTGGAGGCCAGACCTTTGGGAAAGGGCTGATCCAAACGCTGACCAACCTGAGTGATGGCAGCGGCCTTGCTGTGACGGTCGCCGGCTACATGACACCGAGTGGACGGGACATCCAGGGAGAAGGGATCGCCCCCGATCGCTTGCTGTCGGATCCGGAACCACTGAATCCCGGCGGTGACGGTGATCGCTGGCTCTCCGAAGCCGAACAATGGATGGAGGCCCTGCTGGAGCAACCCGCCGAAGCCACCGAGGCATGAGCCAGCGCACTTATCACGACCCTCTGCATCGGGGCATCGGTCTTGACCGTCACGCCCCAGCCGAGGGGATGGTGATGGACCTGGTGGACACTGCTCCATTTCAGCGTCTGCGTCGCATCCGCCAGCTGGGGCCGGCCTACCTCACATTCCACAGTGCCGAATCCAGTCGGTTCACCCACTCCCTAGGCGTCTTCCATCTGGCGCGTCGCGCGTTTGAGCAGATGCTGCCGTTGGCACCAGACCTGGAACAGCACCGCGGTCTGCTGTACGGCGCGGCTCTGCTCCATGACATCGGCCATGGCCCCTTGAGCCACACCGGCGAAGAGATGTTCGGCCTGCGCCACGAAGCATGGTCTGCGCGGGTGATCCGGCAACACCCTCAGATTCGTGACTGTCTGGAAAAGCATGCACCCGGCACAGCCGAAGCGGTGGCGGATCTGCTTGAGCATGGCCACAGCCCCCACCCCTTGATCAAACACCTGGTCAGCAGCCAACTGGATTGCGACCGGCTCGACTACCTACTTCGCGACAGCTACAGCACCGGAACGCGATATGGGCAGCTGGATCTCGACCGCATCCTGGGAGCACTGACCCTGGCCCCTGACGGGGACATGGCCATTCATCCCAAGGGGCTGATGGCTGTTGAGCACTACTTGGTGGTGAGGAACCTGATGTACAGGAGCGTCTACAACCACCGGCTGAATGTGGTGTGCAACTGGCTGCTCGAAAAACTGATCCTGACCGCACGACAACTGGGCCCTGAGCAGGTCTGGGCCGATGAGGTGATGGCCAGCTGGCTCTGGCAACCGGAGACGATCCGCCTGGAGGACTTCCTCGCCAACGACGACCAACGCACCGGCTACCACCTTCAACGCTGGCAAGCTGACGCCCCGGCTGACCTCGCTGACCTGAGCGGGCGTTTTCTCGATCGGCGCCTGCTCAAAGCAACGGCCGTCGAGCATCTGCCCCGGGCTGATCAACTGCAACTGCTCGCAACAGCCAGGCGTTTGGCCAATCGTTATGGCCATGACCCAGAACTCTGCTGCGGATTGCGGCATCAACAGCTCCGCGGCTACCACCCCTATCGAGGCGGATTGCGGCTCTGGGATGGGCGGCAGCTCCAGGCCCTTGAAAAGGCATCGCCCCTCGTCGCCAGTCTGGCAACTCCTGCAGCGACGTCCTGGTTAATTCACCCCCGTGACATCAGTTCTGAACTCAGGCAGGAAATGGACCTTGAATGGCCCCGATCAGCAGCAGGGTGAAGCCGCCATGACATTGACGCTTCCCGACCAGCGTCTTGATCACTGGAGAGACCGCTTGCCTGATCTCCTGAGCAAGTGTTCCGAACTGGTTGTTGATCTTGATTGCGGAGACTGGCTCCTCAACTGCAGCGACCTCAAGGACCTATCCGCTGCAGTCACTGACGCAGGCCATCAACTGGGGCGGATCACCGGTCGCGTTCTCGAGACCGTTGTGAGTGCCTCAGCCCTGGGGTTGGATGCGAGCCCGTCGCGCATGTCTTCTCAAAACGACAGCGTGCCCAATTCGGTCGCTGCGGGGCCTGCAGACCTGTTGTTCCACCACGGCACCCTGCGCTCCGGTGATCATCTCCAAAGTGACCGCAGCATCCTTCTCTATGGCGATGTCAATCCCGGCGCACGGATCAGTTCAACTGCCGATGTCCTGGTGTGGGGTCGCCTTCGGGGTGTGGCCCACGCCGGATGCGAGGGATCGACGACCGCAAAAATCATCGCCCTACAGCTGCGGCCGCTGCAACTCAGGATTGCCGACGTGGTTGCCCGAGGCCCCGAGGATTTGCCGCAGGTTGGTCTGGCCGAACAGGCTGAGCTGAAGGATGGCGTGATCGCCATTGAACCCGCCGTCATCCAGAGCTTTCAAAAACGCTGACGTCGTTGTCAGAGCTAAAAGCCAGATTATTCTGGCCGCACCAAAGCAGAACCCTGGTGTCGACGACCCGAACCATCCTCATCTGTTCTGGCAAGGGCGGTGTCGGAAAAACAACGACCACAGCGAACCTCGGTATCGCCCTTGCTCGCCAAGGCGCCAAAACCGTTGTTCTTGACGCGGACTTCGGGCTTAGGAACCTTGATCTGCTCCTGGGCCTGGAAAACCGCATCGTGTACACCGCTCAGGAGGTGCTGGCGGAAACCTGCCGGCTCGAGCAAGCCCTTGTGAAGCACAAGCAAGAACCCAACCTGGCCCTGCTTCCTGCTGGCAACCCTCGAATGCTCGAGTGGCTTAAGCCCAAAGACATGCAGGCCATCGTTGCCCTGCTGGAACGCCAGTTCGATTACGTGCTGATCGACTGCCCGGCTGGCATTGAAGACGGGTTCAAAAATGCCGCCGCTGCAGCACGGGAAGCCGTCGTGATCACCACCCCGGAGGTGGCAGCGGTACGGGACGCGGATCGCGTGATTGGACTGCTGAACACCCAGGGCGTACAGCCCGTGCAGCTTGTACTCAACCGAGTGCGCCCGAAGATGATGTCGAACCAGGAAATGCTCTCGGTGGACGATGTCACCGACATCCTGGCGCTGCCCCTTCTGGGGCTTGTTTTTGAAGATGAACAGGTGATTGTGAGCACCAACCGAGGTGAACCCTTGACCCTGAGCGACTCCTCATCCCCCGCGGCACAGGCCTACGGGAATATCGCTCAACGGCTTCAGGGCGAAGACATTCCTCTGATGGATCCCTCCCAGGCCCGCCGCGGCCTTCGCGCCAGGATGCGCCAGCTGATGCAAACCCGGATTTTCTGAGGCGATGACACTCAAAGAATTCATCGACAAACTCCTGCGCCGTCAGCCCGCAAGTGCTGAAACAGCCAGAGAGAGGCTCCAGCTGGTGCTGGCCCACGACCGCAGTGATCTCAATCCGGAGCTGCTGGAACAGATGCGGCGCGAGATCCTCGAAGTGGTGGCCCGTTACGTGGAAATCGACCTCGAAGAAGGCGATGTGAGCCTCGAGACGGAAGACCGTGTCACCGCCCTGGTGGCCAATCTTCCGATTCGTCGCCCGATCGCCCAACCGTCGAAGGGGGGAACCATCTGAACAGCGACCTGTTCAGGCTTGAAATCTTGCTCCCTCAATCCCCTCACTCCCGCCGAACGGCGGGTGGTGCTGTTGTTGCTTGAAGGCCTCCAGAACCGAGCCATCGCCCAACGCTTGGTGATCAGTCACCGCACCGTTGAATGCCACATCAGCAGGGCACTCCGCAAAAGCGGGTGTCGCAACCGACTCGAACTGGCGCTTTGGCTGATCAGAGATGGTGACCTTGCTTTGAATCGCCAGGCATGCGCCGGTACGATGCTGCCCATGCCGGCTTAGCTCAGCGGTAGAGCAGCGCTTTTGTAAAGCGAAGGCCATCGGTTCAAATCCGTTAGCCGGCTTGATCTGGATCAGGACGATGGCCTGTGGTCTGTTTCGCCCGCAAACAGCCAGATGAGGATCAATCCGAGCAGCCAGGGGAGAAGCTTCAGCTGAAGCGTCCAGGTGAAGACGGATTCAAGCGGCTCCAGAACCCAATGAAGCACTGCCATCACCAGCAGGCAGAGTCCAACCAGTGGGATCACTCGAACACCTCCACCCCTGCTGGAATGACAGCACCCCGACGCACCATGCGCCAGCGGCCATCCTCAACCCAGACCAACACCGTGCTGGCCTGACCGGAATGTTGAGACCACGGTTGAGGCCCCAGCTGAGCGACATCCGGGAAATAACGCGCCGCCTCCTCCGCGGTCGTGCTGGCCGGTTCTCCGGAGCGATTGGCACTGGTGGTGGCCAAGGGGCCACTGATCTGAAGTAAGGCGCGAGCCTGGTCACAGGCAGGGATGCGGCAGCCCAGAGTTCTGCCGCCTGGGTTGAGATGACACCCGACACCGCCCTCTCGGGCAGGCAGAACCAGGGTGAGTGCTCCAGGCCAATGACGCTGAGCCAACACTTCAACCTCCCGATGGCAGGAGGCCGCAACCTCCTGGAGCAAGTCCTCAACCGTTGCTCCCATCAAAATCAGGGGCTTGTCAGCTGGGCGCCGTTTCAAGCGCCAGAGGGTCTGCGCTTGAGCGGGAATCACCGCGAGCCCCGGCAGGGTGTCGGTGGGAATGATGGCGGCTTCACCGGCATGAAGACGAGGCACCAAATCGGGGGCTGCAAGAACCGGAGCAGGTATGGATTCCTTTGTCATCACATGTTGCGCATCAGGACCTTGCAGAGGGTTGGCGAGCAACAGCGAAGCGAAGCGTCCCCTCAAGATCAGCGGCCGCGCTGACCTCCACCAAACCCGCATCCCGCATCAGCTGCAGGACCAAGCCGCTTTGGTCGTGGTGATGCTCGAGCAGAAGCCAACCACCGGGAGCCAAACCCACTGACGCACCGTCCACCACGGCGCGGATTGCATCCAGCCCGTCCTCCCCCCCACTCAAGGCCAGATGAGGTTCATGGTCACGAACCACGGCCTCAAGCCCATGAACCACATCAATTGGAATGTAAGGAGGATTGCTGATCACCAGATCCAAGTTTGCCCACCAACGCCTTAAGGGTGTCCACCACGAGCCGAGATGAAGCGAGCAGTTGTGGTTCGGAGCACAACGCTGGAGATTGCGTTCCGCCAAACGCAAGGCATCGGGACTGAGGTCGACGCCATGCCCCGATGCCGACGGCCAGGTTCGGGCCAAACTCACCGCTATAGCCCCTGAACCGGTGCCGAGGTCAGCCCAGCGTGCGGGAGGGGCAGCCTTGAACTGGCTCAGGGCAAGATCCACAAGCAGTTCCGTTTCCTGCCGGGGAATCAAGGCAGCTGGAGACGTTTCCAGCAGCAGGTCTCGCCAAGGACAAAGCCCAACCAAATGTTGCAGGGGAACGTTCTCGTGAAGGTGGCGCTCCCACAGTTCAGCGAGCACTTCGAGGGACTGCACCATGACGATGGTGCGGGATGGATCCAGCAGCAGCCGCTGCAGGCTTGTCCAGGGAACGCCACCCGCCAGATCAATCAACCAATCGAGATCTGCCGCGGCCCCACCGCGAGCGAGCTGTTGGCGCCGCCACGTCAAAAGTTGAGTGCCGGCCAGGGTTATGGAGTCTGTCAAGGCCGACGCTTGCGCCAGTGCAATCCAGACTCACACAGCAGTTCACCCTGGCACTCGAGAGCCAGAAGCTGAGGGGCCAACTCAGCAGGAGAGCAATGCAAGCGAAGCAGGAGCTGATCAAAGGAAGCACCAGAGCCAATGGCCCCCATCAGCTCTTGGTGCCTGCGGCATGAATCCTCCGACCGCAAAGGGCCATCACCCAGGCATCGGAGGAGATCCTCAGGGGCAATCAAAGCTGTCGCACGATCCCGGAGCAGCGCATTACTGCCCCGACAGGACCAACGGCGGGCATCGCCTGGAACAACCCAGACAGGGCAATGCATCTGGTTCGCCCAGCGGGCCGAAATCAGGGCTCCGCTGCGTTCTGGACACTCCACCACCACCAGGGCTTTCGCAAAGGCCACCAGCCAACGATTCCGAGCCGCGAAGTGGCCTGGATGAACGCGACAGCCCGACCGGGTTGTGCTCACCAGCAGCCCTTGCTCGCCAACCTGCTGTTGCAGCGATCGGTGGTGGGCGGGGAAAACACGATCCAAGGGTGTCCCCAACACCGCGATGGGTGCACCGTTTTTGGCCAAACAGCCGCGATGAGCTGCAGCATCAACCCCTTCTGCGAGCCCACTGAGCACAGGCCAGCCCGCCTCGGCGAGAGCACGACCCAGTTCTTCAGCCATCGCAAGGGCATGGTCGGAGGCGGAGCGGGTGCCCACCACCGCAATGGCTGCGCAGGCATTCAGATGCTGGAGCAGCGATCGATCTCCCTCCACATAAAGCGCGGAAGGCGGCGCGTCCACGCGGTCCAAACAGTCGGGCCAGGCAGGGTCACCCGGCAGAAGCGCACAGGCAGGAACATCAAGAAGTGGGGCCACTCCCTGCTCACGCCTGTAACGATCGACGGCGCGCAGACAGTGCGACGGCCATCCCAGTGCCTGGCCAAGGCGTTCCAACGGCCAGCACCAGAGCTGATTCGGCTCAACGGATTGATCGCGGCAAAGCGCACGCAGATCCGCCATACGGGAGTTCCCCAAGCCCGGGCAACAGATCCAGCGCCACCACCACCCCCGCACCAGCCCCTTGCAAGTACGCTTGTACTAGCACAGAGCCAAGCCGGCCTGGCGTGAATCAGGGGCCTTGCTGCACCAGCCGATCCATCACCAGCTGCAGCTCCGAAGGCACACGTCTGAGCACGCGCCCCTGACGCACCATCACCAGATTCACCGTCGCCTCAGAAACCACCGTGCCTCTACAAACAAAACGAGAGGCCCAAGGCCAACGCACACCCTGCTGAGCAGAGCAACGGCTTTCCACGCACACCTCATCACCGTGCCGGAGCGGACGGCGGTAATCCAATTGGAGAGAAACCACGGGCATATCAACCCCCATGGCGGTCATCGCGGCATAGCCCAGACCAGCAGCCTCAAGAGCCTCAACCCTGGCCTCCTCCAGCCACTGCACATAGGCCCCATGCCACATCACACCGGCGTAATCGGTGTGCTGTGGAAGCACGCGCTTGGTCAAGGTCCACATGATCCGCGTAACGCTGTGACATCAGCTTCTCGCTACGCAGGAATCCTCCCCATAGGCTTCCGCAAAGGCTGCTTCATCTCCCTGTGTTCAGAAACCTTCTGATTGCCGACTCGGGCACGGGTCACGTCGAGGAAATGATCCGCATGCTCCAGGACATACCCAGCCTGAAGGCAGCGAAGATCAATCTGCTGCATGTGGTTTCGGAACAGAGCAAGTCGCAATCCGACGGCCATCGGGACGAAGCACAAAACCTTTTAAACAGCGCAGTCACCCGCATGGGCCTCAGCCCCTCCAGCGTGAACACGTTGATTCGGGAAGGCGACACCAAGCAAACCGTTCTCAAGGTTGCCGACGAAGTTCAGGCTGACCTGATCGTGATGGGATCCCGCGGCCTCGGACGCCTTCAGTCGATCCTGGCCAACAGCACCAGCCAGTACGTCTTCCAACTCTCCACGCGGCCGATGCTGCTGGTGCGGGACGACCTCTACGTGAAGCACGTCAATCGCGTGATGGTGACGATCGATGGAACGGGCGTGGGAGACGACGCCCTTCGCACAGCCTGCGAACTGGTGCGTGAAATCCCAGGCGGAACCCTGACCGGTGTTCATGTCGTTCGCCAGGAGTCCGCACCATCCCGGGGAGGCCGCACCAAAGCAGACGAAATTCTCGACGCCGCCGTTCAGCGGGCAAGGGGGTTCGGTGTTGACATGAAAGCCATCCACACCGAGGGGAAAGACATTGGTCGCAGCGTTTGCCAGGCAGCGTCGGATTGCAATGCCGACCTGGTGGTGATCGCGTCTCAAGACCGTCGGCCTCTTGTTGCCAGAGGACTGGTGGACTTGGACAAGCTGCTGGGGGGATCAGTCAGTGACTACATCCGGGTGCACGCACCAGCACCTGTGCTGCTGGTGCGTGAGCCAGAACAGGGCTGAACTCAGGCTTCTTTGTTCTGCGTGCCGATGTAGAGCACGATCAGGAAGATCGCCGGAACCAGAATGAACAGGAGGCTGGCGACGAATCCGAGATCGTTGGTTTCCATGGCCTTTTGGGGGATCAAGGCGAAGGTATCACCGACAAGAGGCCAGGGGCGCGTCTGCCCTAGGCCTCGTCACCGGCGGTAGCAGCCCGGGCATCCGCGCTATCGCCTTCCCTCAGATCCTGAGCTTCTTCATCAAGCTCACTCGCCGGCGGTGCAGGCCATGCGGTAGGACCCGCAGGCAGGGGTGCCTGGCGAGCTGCGGCCAACCTCGCGTCCCCATTAGGGAGCCTCACCTGAGGGCGGGTCAGCACCATGACGGATTTTTCCACCAGCGCCTGACAGGCCAGGCGCCACTCCTGAGGACGGCGGCGCAACTTGCTGTCTTCGACGGCGGTACGCGCCGTCAGCGCATCGGCGTTGTCCTCATCGACAACGGAAACGAAGCAAGTGATGCATTGGCCACAGCCACCGCAGTTGCCCAACTGCCCCTTCAAGCCGTAGAGCTCGATCCCCTCGCGCCGGGCCACCTCACGCAGATTTTCGCCGGGGTAACACTCCACATCACGCCCTTCGCGAACAAACCGGATAACGGGCATGAGCTCACAAGCAACCAATCCCCATCATGGGCTGAAGCGTTGCGTTTTGTGAACAGCGCGGCCCCGACTTTCATGTCACTGACCGTTGCAGGCAGGTCACTTTCCCCCCGCCCCATGGACTAAAGCCCTTACGATCGCCCATGTCTGACTGCATATGCAGTCTTGTCCCCCGAACCTGACCCATGGGATTGCCCTGGTATCGGGTGCACACCGTCGTCATTAATGACCCGGGCCGCCTTCTGGCTGTGCACCTCATGCATACAGCCCTCGTAGCCGGCTGGGCCGGCTCCATGGCGCTCTACGAGCTGGCCATTTTCGATCCGTCCGACCCTGTCCTGAACCCCATGTGGCGTCAGGGCATGTTTGTGATGCCTTTCATGTCGCGCCTTGGCGTGACCGGTAGCTGGGGTGGATGGAGCATCACCGGCGAAACGGGTGTTGATCCCGGCTTCTGGAGTTTCGAGGGCGTCGCTGCCGCTCACATCGTTTTCTCCGGCTTGATGATGCTGGCCGCCATCTGGCACTGGACCTATTGGGATCTCGAGATCTGGCAGGACCCCCGCACGGGTGAACCCGCCCTCGACTTGCCGAAGATCTTCGGCATTCACCTGCTGCTTGCTGGCCTCGGCTGCTTCGGCTTTGGCGCTTTCCACCTCACTGGCGTTTTCGGGCCAGGCATGTGGATTTCTGACCCCTATGCCCTGACCGGTCATCTCGAGGCTGTTCAGCCGTCTTGGGGACCTGAAGGCTTCAACCCCTTCAACCCTGGTGGCATCGTCGCCCACCACATCGCTGCTGGCATCGTCGGCATCATTGCCGGCATTTTCCACATCACCACACGACCGCCCGAGCGTCTCTACAAGGCGCTTCGCATGGGCAACATCGAAACCGTTCTGGCCAGCGCCATCGCAGCTGTGTTCTTCGCCGCCTTCATCGTGGCTGGAACCATGTGGTACGGCTCTGCCGCAACCCCCGTCGAGCTGTTCGGCCCCACCCGATACCAGTGGGATCAGAGCTACTTCAAGACCGAAATCAACCGTCGTGTGCAAACCGCGATGGACGATGGCGCCACCCAGGAAGAAGCCTTCGAGTCCATTCCTGAGAAGCTCGCTTTCTATGACTACGTCGGCAACAGCCCTGCCAAAGGCGGTCTGTTCCGCGTGGGTCCGATGGTGAATGGCGATGGCTTGGCCACCGCTTGGGTTGGCCACATCGCATTCAGCGATAAAGAAGGACGCAACCTCGAGGTCCGTCGCCTGCCGAACTTCTTCGAGAACTTCCCCGTCGTTTTGCAAGATGATCAGGGCATTGTCCGTGCTGACATTCCCTATCGTCGTGCTGAAGCCAAGTTCTCCTTCGAACAACAGGGCGTGACCGCCAAGGTGTTCGGTGGTGCACTGGACGGCCAGACCTTCACCGACCCTGCCGACGTGAAGCGTCTTGCACGCAAAGCTCAGCTGGGTGAAGCCTTCGACTTCGACCGTGAGACCTACAACTCTGACGGCACGTTCCGCAGCTCGCCGCGCGGCTGGTTCACCTTCGGCCATGCCACCTTCGCGCTGCTGTTCTTCTTCGGCCACATCTGGCACGGTGCCCGCACCCTCTACCGCGACGTGTTCGCTGGTATTGATCCCGACCTCGGAGATCAGGTGGAGTTTGGCCTCTTCGCCAAGCTCGGTGACAAATCCACCCGTCGCCTGCCCGAGGGCTACGTTCCCCCCGCTGGAACTCCCCTCAACTGATCGCCCTACAGGAACAACACGATGGAAAGCTTCGCTTACGTCCTCATCCTTACCCTCGCGATTGCCACTCTCTTCTTCGCAATCGCCTTCCGCGATCCGCCGAAAATCGGTAAGTGATTTAATCCCCCAAAACCCCGCCGAGGCGGGGTTTTTTCATGCTTTCCTGCGCAGTTCGTCGCAAGACGGTCTCGCCCAGTAGAGCGGATCAAAGCAGTCTCAAGTCAGTGACAGCCTTCGGCGGAATCCTCAAATGAGACTGATGCCCTACAGGCCCTTCTCAAGTCTCAAATCACTGTCTACAGTTGGTGCAACTTATTGATTCCCTCGGGGATGCAGTGCCCCTCCTGCCAAAACACAGATAGTCGCGTTCTCGAATCCAGGGCAGCGGATGGTGGACGCAGCGTGAGACGACGGCGTGAATGCCTGAACTGCGATTTTCGCTTCACCACCTATGAGCGCGTTGAGACCGTTCCAATCACGGTGGTCAAACGCAACGGCAACCGTGAAATCTTCAGTCGCAGCAAGTTGCTGCATGGATTGAATCGAGCTTGCGAGAAAACAGGCCTCGACACGTCTCGCCTGGAATCCCTCGTGGAAGAACTCGAACTGAAACTGCAGCAACGCTCCGGCAAGGAAGTCAGCAGCGCTGAGATCGGCGAATTCGTACTGCGGGATCTCAAACAGATCAGCGAAGTGGCCTATATCCGCTTCGCATCCGTTTACCGCCAGTTCCGTGGAATTGACGATTTCGTGTCGACCCTGGAAACACTCAACGCCGATCAGGAACAGAACCATCTGGCCACTGTTCGCTGACCGAGTGCACTGAATCAGTGCGTTTAAAAGGTGGGCAGAACCCGTCGGCCTGGTCTGTAAAGTCGATGATTCTCCGTGAAACGTCGGCGGGCGTTTGACGTGACTTTCTCGAACTACCCACCTGAGGTAGACCGCCAGCCCCCCATGTCTGCGACTCCGACAGAAGAACAGATCCAGGATCAAGTTCAGGACGCGAACGCCACAGAAGCCTCTGCAGAAACCACCGCCGAACAGGCGTTTGAGGCTGAGGACCTGAGCATTCCTGAAGACGTCCCCACCGCGGATGATCCAAGCAGCCGCGCCGCCAGCCGCAGCCTGGACGACGCCGGATTCACCTTGGATGAGTTCGCGGCTCTCCTCAGCAAGTACGACTACAACTTCAAGCCTGGCGACATCGTCAACGGCACGGTCTTCGCCCTGGAATCGAAGGGCGCCATGATCGACATCGGCGCCAAGACGGCAGCCTTCATGCCTCTGCAAGAGGTGTCGATCAACCGGGTCGAGGGTCTGAGCGACGTGCTTCAGCCCGGCGAGATCCGTGAGTTCTTCATCATGAGTGAGGAGAACGAGGATGGTCAGCTGGCGCTGTCGATCCGTCGGATCGAATACCAGCGGGCATGGGAACGGGTCCGCCAGCTCCAGAAAGAAGACGCCACCATCTACTCCGAAGTGTTTGCCACCAACCGTGGTGGTGCCCTGGTGCGTGTGGAAGGCCTGCGGGGCTTTATCCCCGGATCCCACATCAGCACGCGCAAGCCGAAGGAAGAACTGGTTGCCGACTTCCTGCCTCTGAAATTCCTCGAGGTGGACGAAGAGCGCAACCGCCTTGTGCTCAGCCACCGCCGCGCCCTGGTGGAGCGGAAGATGAACCGCCTGGAAGTGGGCGAAGTTGTGGTCGGCACCGTCCGCGGCATCAAGCCTTACGGCGCCTTCATCGACATCGGTGGTGTCAGCGGTCTGCTGCACATTTCAGAGATCAGCCACGAGCACATCGAGACCCCCCACTCGGTGCTGAACGTGAATGATCAGATGAAAGTGATGATCATCGATCTGGATGCCGAGCGCGGCCGGATTTCGCTGTCCACCAAGGCCCTTGAACCCGAACCGGGCGACATGCTCACGGACCCCCAGAAGGTGTTCGAGAAGGCCGAGGAAATGGCTGCTCGCTACAAGCAGATGCTGATGGAGCAGGCCGAAGAAGGCGAGGATCCGATCAGCTCCATGAT
The DNA here is from genome assembly GCA_016779825.1 of Synechococcus sp. BS301-5m-G53. Classification (GTDB taxonomy): domain Bacteria; phylum Cyanobacteriota; class Cyanobacteriia; order PCC-6307; family Cyanobiaceae; genus Parasynechococcus. The sequence continues at coordinate 16,259 of JADHMX010000029.1, forward strand.
GATCTGAGCCTGATGGCCCAACTGCTGCTGAAGGGAGATCCCATCGGCAATTTCCAAGGGGTGCTGTTCGATAAGGACGGCACCCTTTCCCGTAGCGAGCCGCATCTTCTGGCGTTAGCGGACGCACGCATCAATACAGCCATCGGGATTGCTCAAGATCTGGCCCCCGCGCTGCAATCCTCTGAGCTGAGCGACACCCTGCGCAGAGCGTTCGGTGTTGATAACGGCTTACTCGATCCAGGCGGAACCCTGGCGGTTGCCTCCCGGCAGGACAACATCGCCTCCACGGCAACGGTGTTCTGTCTGCTGGGCTGCTCATGGCCCCAGGCTCTGACCATGGCTCACACCTGCTTCGACGCGGTTGAACAGAGCGGCCTGATCGACACAACCCCAAGCCCGTTGATCCACGGTGCAGGACCACTGCTTCGGGATCTGCACCAGCAGGGCGTGACCGCTGCTGTGATCAGCAACGACACCCGATCCGGCATTGAAGACTTCCTTGCTCACCATCAGCTGAGTGCAGGCGTTACCGGGATCTGGAGTGCGGACGACCATCCGCGCAAACCCGATCCACAGGCCGTCCTGGAGCTGTGCGACAGGCTTGACCTGCCACCCCAAAGGTGTGCCTTGATCGGAGATGCGGAGACCGACCTGCAGATGGCCCTTGAGGCCGGTATCGGCGGCGTGATCGGCTTCACCGGTGGCTGGAAGCGTGCTCCGGAACTGCCATCAGCACAGCATCTGCTCCACAGCTGGACCGACCTCGCCCTCAGCACAGCCGCGTAAAGTCGCGCGATCTGGAGCGCCAAATGAGCCGTTACGTCTTTACATCCGAGTCCGTCACGGAAGGGCATCCCGACAAGATCTGCGACCAGGTGAGCGACGCCGTTCTCGATGCTCTGCTGGCCCAGGATCCCGCCAGCCGTGTGGCCTGCGAGACCGTGGTAAACACCGGCCTCTGCATGATCACCGGTGAGGTGACCTCCAACGCGCAGGTGGATTTCATCCATCTGGTGCGCAATGTGATCAAGGAGATCGGTTACAGCGGCGCCCGGGCCGGTGGCTTCGATGCCAACAGCTGTGCGGTGCTGGTGGCTCTCGACCAGCAGTCCCCGGATATCGCCCAGGGCGTTAACGAGGCCGACGACCACGCCGGTGATCCCCTGGATCTGGTGGGTGCCGGCGACCAAGGGATCATGTTCGGCTACGCCTGCAATGAGACGCCCGAGCTGATGCCACTACCGATCAGCCTGGCCCACCGGCTGTCGCGCCGCCTGGCCGAAGTGCGCCACAACGGAACCCTGGGATACCTGCTTCCGGATGGCAAAACCCAGGTGAGCGTCGTCTACGAAAACGACAAGCCGGTCTCGATCGACACAATCCTGATCTCCACCCAACACACCGCTGAAGTGGAGGGAATCAGCGATGAGCAAGGCATCCGTGAGCGCATCACCGAAGACCTCTGGGCCCATGTGGTGGTGCCGGCGACTGCCGATCTGGCCCTCAAGCCCTCCCGCGAGGCCACCAAGTATCTGGTGAACCCCACCGGCAAGTTCGTGGTGGGCGGCCCTCAGGGGGATGCCGGCCTCACCGGCCGCAAGATCATCGTGGACACCTACGGCGGCTATGCCCGCCACGGCGGTGGTGCTTTCTCCGGCAAGGACCCCACCAAGGTGGACCGCTCGGCGGCCTATGCCGCGCGTTATGTGGCCAAGTGCCTTGTGGCCGCAGGGCTCGCCGAACGTGCAGAAGTACAGCTGAGTTATGCCATCGGCGTGGCCAAGCCCGTGTCGATCCTGGTGGAATCCTTCGGCACCAGCGCACTGGCCAACGATGCCCTCACCGCCCTGGTGCAGGAGCATTTCGATCTGCGCCCCGGCGCCATCATCGAAACCTTCGGCCTGCGCAACCTACCCCAGCAACGGGGCGGACGTTTCTATCAGGACACTGCGGCTTACGGCCATTTCGGACGCAACGACCTCAATGCCCCCTGGGAAGACGTGACAGCGAAAAGCCAAGAGCTGAAGCAGGTCGCCGCGGCCTGAAGCCATGACGGATTCGCCGCTGGTGCTCGGAATCGACCTGGGCACCAGCGGAATCCGTACAGCCGTTGTGGCCGGCAATGGCGAGCTGCTTGACAGCAGATCCCAGGCCTACGACGGAGACTTCTCCAACCCCAACAACTGGAGAGATGGCTGCGCGGATCTGATCAAGGCGATCCCAGCCCAACTGCGATGCCAGCTGAGGGCGATCGCCGTGGATGGCACCTCCGGCACGCTGCTGGCCTGTGATCGCGATGGTTGCCCACTGGGGGAGGCACTGCCCTATTTCCAAAGCTGCCCTGAGCTGCACTCAACCCTGCAGCCTCTGGTGGATCCCAGCAGCCCGGCCGCCAGCTGCAGCGGCAGCCTGGCCCGGGCCTTGCGGCTGCTCAGCTGCCATGGAGAGGCGATCCTGCTGCGGCATCAGGCCGACTGGATCAGCGGATGGCTGCTGAACGATTGGCGCTGGGGGGAAGAAGGCAACAACCTGCGACTGGGCTGGGATCTGATCACCAACAGCTGGCCAGCCCGCTTTGCCAAACAACCCTGGCGGCAGGCACTGCCCGAAATCCGTCCCAGCGGCAGCATCCTCGGGAGCATCGCGCCAGAGCAGGCCAAAGCCTTGGGCCTGGCAGACGATCTGGTCATCGTGGCCGGAACAACGGATTCCAATGCCGCCGTGCTCGCCGCCGATCCCGGTCCAGGGGATGGGATCACCGTGCTGGGGACCACGCTGGTGATGAAGTGCTTCACCAAAACACCCCTGCAAGCCCCTGGCGTCACCAGCCATCGCGTGGGTGGACGCTGGCTCTGTGGTGGCGCTTCCAATGCAGGGGCCGGGGTGCTGCAGCGTTTCTACAGCGACGAACAGCTCGCCGAACTGAGCCGCCAAATCAACCCCGACACCGACAGCGGACTCCGCCTGCGGCCGCTGCCCGCCCCGGGGGAACGTTTCCCTGTGGATGATCCAGAACTGCTGCCGGTGCTTGAGCCACGGCCGGTGAGTGATGCCCTCTACCTGCATGGACTGCTCGAAGGCCTCGCCGAGATCGAGGCACAGGGCTGGCAACGCCTGAACGAGCTGGGTGCTGCCGCACCCCGGCGGATAATTAGCATCGGCGGTGGAGCGCGCAATCCCCAATGGCGACGGCTGCGGGAACGCCGTCTCGGCTGCGCTGTAACGAGTTGCCAAACACCCCCCGCTGCAGGGGTGGCACGACTGGCCCAACAGGCCATGGTCGGGTGAGAATTCCGGCATCTCGCGCAACCCCCTATGCCCACCAAGCTCCGCGATGGTCTGGCCATCGGCCTTTTCGTCGTGCTGGCCGGGTATGTGGGCTTCAGTGGCATTCGCCTCGGCCTTTTGTTGATCGAGCGCTTCGCTTGAGCCGATCACTGCAAAGATTGCACTCACCTGTTTGATCCCGATGCCTGCAGACCCCCTCACTGATGCCGTCAGCACACGGATCTGCAAACACATGAACGACGACCATGCCGAAGCAGTGCTCGCCTACGCCAAGCACTACGGCGGCGTCAACAACCCCGCGACGGCACGCATGGTGTCTGTGAAAGCGGAAACCATGGAACTGGAGGTGGATGGCGCGAGCGTCAGCATCGCCTTCGACCACACCCTCACCGACAGCGAAGACGCCCACCGCACCTTGGTGGCCATGCTGCGGGCGATGCCCCAAGAA
>JADHMX010000030.1 GCA_016779825.1 Synechococcus sp. BS301-5m-G53
TCCCTGCTCTGTTGCGATTGGGTCTAGAAGCCTATGGCGTCGGAACCAAGGTGTTCTCCCTCACCGGCCACATACAACGCAGTGGTGTGATCGAAGTTCCGATGGGCACACCACTGCGCACGATTGTCGAAACAATCGGAGGTGGGGCAAGGCATGGCCACCGGATCAAAGCAGTGCAGACCGGCGGTCCCGCCGGTGGCTGCGTGCCCGCCAGTGCGCTCGATACGCCCGTGGATTACGAGAGCCTGCAAGCCCTCGGAACGATCATGGGCTCCGGCGGCATGGTGGTGATGGATGACTCCACCAACATGGTGGATATTGCCGCTTTCTTCATGGCGTTTTGCCGGGAAGAGTCATGCGGCAAGTGCGTCCCCTGCCGATCCGGCACCGTGCAGCTGGACATGCTGCTGCGAAAGGTGCTGGAGGGCCGAGGTTCCGGAGCAGACCTGGAGCAGATGGAAAGCCTCTGTCGAATTGTCAAAGATGCCAGTTTGTGCGGTTTAGGCCAGAACGCACCGAGTCCAGTGTTGAGCACACTGCGACATTTTCGCGGCGACTATCTCAAGTTGTTGAACCTCGAGGAGGCGTCCCAATGAACATCTGCTCTCTAAGGATCGATGACCGTGAGGTAGCGGTTCAAACCGGAACCTCCCTGTTAGACGCAATTCGATCAGCAGGACTCAACATCCCAACCCTCTGCCACCTCGATGGTCTATCGGCAGTCGCGGCCTGCAGGCTCTGCCTCGTGGAACTCGAAGGCACCGACAAACTGCAGGCCGCCTGTGTAAGCACTGTTAAAGAGGGCATGCGGGTCAAGACCCAAACTCCAAAGCTGAAGGAGATCAGGCGCTCGGTGATTGAGCTGCTGTTCACCGAAGGGAACCATATCTGCGCGGTTTGTGTGGCCAATGGCCACTGCGAGCTCCAAAATCTCGCCGTCGAGGTGGGCATGGATCACAGCCGCATGCCTTACCGCTTCCCCGAACGCAGTGTGGATCTCTCCCACCACCGGTTCGGCCTCGACCACAACCGCTGCATCCTTTGCACCCGCTGCGTACGGGTCTGCGATGAGGTGGAAGGAGCCCACGTTTGGGATGTGGGTTGGCGCGGTGAACACTGCCGGATTATTTCCGGGCTAGCAGAGCCCTGGGGGGCTGTACAGGCCTGCACCGACTGCGGCAAGTGCGTGGAGGTGTGTCCCACCGGTGCCCTCTTCAACAAAGGGCAGACCAGTGAGGAGAAGCAAGGCCATCCCGAACGATTGAAGGCGCTCGTGGAAGCCCGCACCCATCAACGCTGGCAGCCATGACCGATCACCCTGCTCGCAAACGAATAGCCACGGTCTGGCTGGCGGGATGTTCGGGATGTCACATGTCATTTCTGGATCTAGATGAATGGCTCATTGAACTCGCCGCACAAGCCGAAATCGTCTACAGCCCTGTGGCTTCCGACCAGAAGCGCTATCCCGACGATGTGGACATAGCCCTAGTGGAGGGTGGCGTGGCCAACACAGACAACTTTTCACTCCTTCAGGAAGTGCGCGAGCGAACACACACCCTCGTGAGTTTGGGTGATTGCGCCATCACCGCCAATATTCCCGGGATGCGGAACATGCTGCAAGGCGCCGATCCAGTGCTGCGTCGCGGTTACCTCGACTTAGCGGATGACAGTGGCCAACAACCCAACGCACCAGGCGTGATCCCTGAACTGCTGGAGCGAGTGCTACCCATCCATGAGCTGGTGCCCGTCGACATTTTTCTCCCGGGATGCCCGCCTTCCGCTCAGCGAATCCGTGGGGTCTTGGAGGCACTGCTGCGCGATCAGAAGCCGCCATCGAAGGAAGCAACTCAAATTCGTTTTGGTTGAGGTCCGACAGCATGAGCGCATCACGCATCATTCAGATCGATCCCGTGACCAGGATCGAGGGGCACGCCAAGATCTCGATCCACCTCGATGGGGCTGGTCGAGTGGAGACCGCCCGCTTCCACGTGACGGAATACCGCGGCTTTGAAAAATTCTGCGAGGGTCGGCCCTTCACGGAAATGGCGGCGATCACAGCTCGCATCTGCGGAATCTGCCCAGTCAGCCATCTGCTTACGGCAGCCCACACCGGTGACAAGATCCTTGCGGTGGCTATCCCACCAGCCGCAGAAAAGTTACGCCGGTTGATGAACCTGGCGCAGATTACCCAATCGCACGCTCTATCTTTTTTTCATCTCAGCAGCCCTGATTTTCTCCTGGGCTGGAACAGCGATCCGCTACGGCGCAACATCTTTGGACTGATCGCAGCCAATCCTGAGCTTGCCCGCAGCGGTATACGTCTACGGCAATTCGGCCAAGGAGTGATCGAAGCCTTGGGGGGACGCAAGATTCATGCCGCCTGGGCGGTGCCGGGGGGGGTGCGCACCCCACTAACGCTCGAGAACCGCGATGCGATTCGAGCGGGTTTACCCGAAGCCTTCAGGGTGGTGGAGCAAGGGCTCAACGTGTTCAAACAGCTTCTTGATCATCAGTTGCAGGAAGAGCTGACCGTGTTCGGGCACTTCCCGTCTTTATTTATGGGCTTGGTCGGCCATGGAGACCGTTGGGAGCACACCAACGGAGTTAGCTGCCAGGGACTTCGGGTGATGAATAGCGATGGGCAGATTCTCGCCGACGCAGTCCAGGAAGACGACTACGCCGACTTCCTGGCCGAAGCGGTACAACCCTGGAGCTATCTCAAGTTCCCCTACTACCGCCCCCTTGGCCCTGAAGCCGGCGGTTATCGCGTTGGCCCCCTGGCCCGCCTCAATCTGTGCGAGCGGATCGGGACTGAACGGGCCGATCGCGAACTGCAGGACATGCGTCAGCGCGGTGGGCGTGTGGTGAAAGCATCGTTTCTCTATCACCTCGCTCGCCTGATCGAAATCCTGGCTTGTCTCGAGCAGATGGAGGTGCTTCTCGACGATCCCGAGATCTGCTCCAGCCATGTCCGTGCCAGGGCTGAGGTGAACTGCCTGGAAGCTGTGGGAGTCAGTGAAGCACCAAGGGGCACACTGTTCCATCACTACCGCGTGGATCGCAACGGATTAATCCAGAAGGTGAACTTGATCATTGCCACTGGCCAGAACAACGGAGCAATGAATCGCACCATCACCCAAATCGCACAGCATTACCTCACTCCTGCTGAAACGCAGGCCACCTGGCTGGATGAGGCCCTGCTGAATCGGATCGAAGCAGGGATTCGTTGCTACGACCCCTGTCTCTCATGCAGCACCCATGCCGCCGGTTTCATGCCTCTACAGGTGCGCTTATTCAGTAACTCTGGAGAATTACTGGAGGAGCGAGCACGGGCATGACGGAAGCCGCACGCCCCCTGGTCATCGGCATCGGCAACGTACTTCGGGGCGATGACGGGGCCGGTTATCGGGTTGCAGAAGCCTTAAGCAACGGGATCAATCACTGCCTGGAGGTCATCACGGTCCATCAACTCACCCCGGAGTTGGTGTTGTACATCAGCTCAGCGAGCCACGTGCTGTTTGTGGATGCCAGCGTTGAGCAGATGTGGGTAGTCCTCAAGCCCATTGCAGCCCAAAACGCGACAACCTCATCAGCGGCAGTCGGCGTAGGCCACACCATCACGCCCAACGTGCTGATGGCAGTTGCACAGGTTTTATATCACCATTGCCCTCCTGCATGGGAGCTGCTCATTCCTGCACAGCACTGGGGACATGGCGCCCAACTCTCGGGCCTCACCGCTGAGGCCTGTGGCCAAGCCCTGTTGATGGCCAAAGCCTGGGGGCACGACCATGCATGAATTGGCACTCTTGGATGAGCTTTGTCAACTCGCCCTGCAAACCGCCCACAAGGAGGGTGCCCACATCATCCAATCCCTTCGGGTACAGATCGGAGATCTCTCGGGTGTGGATGCAGAAGCACTCCGTCAGGCTTTCGCAGTGCTCACGCTGCAGTCCAGCTGGAAAAACACCCGATTAGAGCTTGAAGTCGTCCCAACCCGCTGTTTCTGCCCACACTGCAAACAAGCGTTCGATCCACCTGACTTGATGTACCAGTGCCCCAGCTGCGGGCTCCTCTCCAACAAGGTCTTGCAGGGCCGTGAGCTGCAGTTAATCGCGATAGAGGTGTCATGATGTGTGCACATTGCGGATGTGATGTAGCCAAGGCGCCAAGCGAAATAAGCCAGCGACAAGGTCCTTCGAGACGTATCAATCTGCGCATCAACCTGCTGCAGCGCAATGATCAGCAAGCTCTACAGAATCGCATCCACTTTCAACGGCATGGACTGCTGGCCGTGAATCTGCTCTCGGCACCTGGATCGGGCAAAACGGCTTTTCTGGAACAGTTGTCGTCGCTGTGGTCACAACAACCCATTGGAGTGATCGTGGGCGATCTCGCCACCGACAACGATGCTCAACGGCTTGCAAAGGCAGGAGCTAAGGCAGTGCAGATCCGCACCGGTGATCGTTGTCATCTCGATGCAGCCCTGGTCGCCAACGCCTTCACGCAGCTCAACCACAACGAACTAACTCTGCTAATGATCGAAAACGTCGGCAATCTTGTCTGTCCTGCAGCTTTTGATCTTGGGGAGCAGTTGCGGATTGTCTTGCTGTCAGTCACAGAAGGAGAAGACAAACCTCTCAAATATCCGGCTTTATTTAAGAGCGCTGATGCGGTATTGATCAACAAAAGTGATCTAGCTGATGTAGTTGGGTTTGATCGCAATGCAGCGATTGCCAATCTGGAAACGATTGCGCCCCAGGCCAAGCGGTTTGAAGTTTCGGCCCGCACAGGCCAAGGCATGAAGGCCGTGATGCAATGGCTTACGGATGAACTCCAGCACTAACTGGGTCTTACATCTCCAACTGATCGGCCGCGTCCAAGGCGTGGGCTTTCGCCCCAGCGTCTACCGCCTGGCCCATCAACTGGGATTGGAAGGTTGGGTTGCCAATAGCAATGACGGCCTACAAATCGAATTGTGCGGCCCGCGCGCCAGCCTCGAGCATGCTCTGGAGAAGTTGCTAGAAAGCCCCCCTCCTCGCAGCCGGATTGATCAGTGTCGGCAACACTGGGAAGCAATCAATCGAAGCGGCGGTGGCGTTAAGAAAGCCGGAGAATTTCGCATCCTGCCATCGCTTGACTCGGGAGGGAGCTCAGCGTTAATCAGCCCTGATCTCGCCCTATGCCGCGCCTGCCAAACAGAACTAGCCGATCCCCACAATCGGCGGTTTCGGTACCCCTTCATCAGCTGCACCGCCTGCGGACCGCGCTACAGCCTCGTCAAGGCATTGCCTTTTGAGCGTGAAAACACCAGCCTGGCGAGCTTCCCCCTCTGTGCGGCCTGCGTTCAGGATTACACCAACCCCGACGATCGACGCTTTCACGCCCAGACCATCAGTTGCCCATCTTGCGGCCCACAGTTGCGGTGGAATCAGCAAACCATCAGTCTTGAACCTGCCCTAAAGGCTGCCTCAAGCCTGCTTTCAGCGGGTGGGATCGTCGCCTTACAAGGGGTGGGAGGCTTCCAGTTACTGGCTGATCCAAGGCAGGCCAAGGGCCTACGCATCCTGCGGCGACGTAAAGGACGTCCCGATAAGCCCTTGGCACTGCTCAGCACAGCAGAAACATTGATGCAGCTCTGTCACTGCAGTGACGATGAATGGGCTGTATGGAATTCGCCAGCAGCCCCGATCCTGCTGCTGCGACGTCAACCAGCGGCTGAGCTGGCGTATGAGGTAGCAGGAGACAGCCCCTGGGTTGGGGTGATGCGCCCAGCGAGCGGGCTGCAGCAATTGTTGCTCGAGGCGTATTCCCGACCACTCGTTGCCACGAGTGCAAACCGTTCAGGCGAGCCGATCGCCTGCAACGCCGAGCTGGACTCGACGTGCCTAGAAGCTCTTGCCGACGGAGTTCTCAGCCACCAACTGCCCATCATCAATCGGATTGACGACAGCGTGATGCGCTGCGCAGCAGGGGGGAGCATCGTGCTCCGGCTAGGGAGAGGACTCGCTCCCTTGGCGTTAGCCAACGAGTTGCATGCAGCCCCCGCCCTAGCAGTGGGAGCGCAGATGAAGGGAGCGATCGCCCTGCGTAAAGCACACCATCTGGTGCTGAGCCCGGAACTGGGTGATCTCTCCAGTTGTGCCGGCACAGCCCATTTCGAAAGCACTGCAGCGGAGTGGATGGAGCGCAGCGGGCTCCATCCACACACGATCGCTGCAGACCTCCACCCCGGATACAGCAGCCGGAGCTACGCAGAGCATCTCAGCCAAGCCTTTCCCACCAACCGCGTCGACGTGCAACACCACCATGCCCATCTCCTCGCGGTGATGGCGGAACACAGGCTGGAAGGTGAAGCGACCGGTCTCGCCTGGGATGGTTCAGGGTTGGGAAGCGACAACACGTTGTGGGGAGGCGAGGCGTTGGCCCTGAAAGGGCAGAGCTGCCGCCGTGTCGCCAGATTGCGTCCCTTCAGACTCCCCGGCGGGGAAAGCGCTCTGCGTGAGCCGCGTCGAGCAGCGTTAGCACTTTTATTTGAGGCCTACGGTCTCCACTGGAGAGATCGTTTGGCTCGCTTACCCCACCTGCCATGGCTCAAAGCCTTTGCATCCGAAGAGTTTGCAGTGCTGGAGAGAAGCCTTCAGCAAAACCTCCATCACCATCGCTGTTCGAGCATGGGGCGTCTTTTCGATGCAATGGCAGCTCTGCTAGGCCTGCATCAAATCTGCAGCTATGAAGCCCAAGCCGCCATGGCCCTAGAGGGCCTAGCCACGACAGCTCTGGATGCTGGTGCATCACAGGATCCCTACCACCTGGTGATGGAAAGACAGGAGCCAGAGGCGCTATGGCAATGGGATTGGCAACCACTGCTCGACAACCTCCTCAATGATCTCGAGTATGGGCGACCTAAACCCGAGGTAGCCCTCGCCTTTCACGCTGGTCTCGCGCATGCGGCAGTCGATCTTGCCTTGGTGGAAAGGCAGAGCAGATTGCTACTAGCCGGAGGATGTTTTCAAAACAAAGTGCTGCTGGAGCTCAGCGCCGACGCCCTGATGAAGGTGGGAGTGCAGCCCCTTTGGTGCCAACAGTTACCCAGTAACGATGCAAGCCTTCCGATTGGCCAACTCCTGGCAATCCCAGCAGCAAATTGTCTCTCGACTGCAGCACCCTCGATCAGATGAAAAACCCCTGCCTATAACCACGACACCGATTTAGTGAAGAGATGTGCCTAGCCATTGCCGGTGAATTGGTCAGCACGAATGGCCACCATGATTCCCTATGGCGCATGGGGGATGTCTCGTTTTCTGGTGTCTTGCGTGAAGTGAGCCTGGCTTGCGTGCCGGAAGCCCAGGTCGGGGACCAACTGCTCGTGCATGTCGGTCTTGCCCTCAAGGTTGTGGAGACGAACTGATGACAAGAGAACAGGTATGGATGGATGGCAATGAGGCAGTGGCACACGTCGCTTATCGCGTCACTGAAGTGATGGCGATCTACCCGATCACACCGGCCTCCGCGATGGGGGAATTGGCAGATGAATGGGCGAGTCAAGGGATGATCAACCTCTGGGGACAAGTCCCCCAGGTGGTGGAGATGCAAAGCGAGAGCGGAGCCGCGGGGGTTGTGCATGGAGCCCTGCAGGCCGGTTCGCTGACGACCACCTTCACCGCATCCCAGGGCCTGCTGTTGATGCTCCCCAATCTCTACAAAATCGCCGGAGAACTCAATGCATGTGTGATTCATGTGGCCTCCCGGGCTCTGGCCACATCGGCTTTGTCCATCTTTGGAGACCACAGCGATGTCATGGCTACCAGGGGGAGTGGATGCGGGTTGTTCTGTTCCGCATCCGTGCAGGAAGCCGCCGATTTTGCAGCCATCGCGACCGCTTCCAGCCTGATCGGTCGCGTTCCCCTCATTCATTTTTTCGATGGCTTTCGCACCTCCCATGAGATCCAGCGGGTCGAAAACATCAGCGACGCGACCCTGCGGGCCTTAATGCCGACTGAGGCGATTGCAGCCCACCGAAGCCGAGGACTTTCCCCGGATCAACCAGTGCTACGAGGGAGCAGCATGAATCCTGACGTCTGTTTCCAGGCCAGGGAAGCGGCCAATCCCTACTACGACGCCATGGCGCCCAGGGTTCAAGCGGTGATGGATACCTTCGCAAACCTCACCGGTCGTCAATATCACCTCTTCGACTACGAAGGCGATCCTCAGGCCGAACGCGTCATCGTTCTGATGGGGAGTGGCTGTGAAACTGCCGCAGTAACCGTCTCCGCTCTGAGGCAACAAGGAGAACGGGTGGGACTGTTGAAGGTGCGCCTTCTGCGCCCCATTTCCGCCGTAGCTCTCGTGCAGGCCTTGCCCTCCACCACAACGCGCATCGCCGTCCTTGACCGTTGCAAAGAACCTGGCAGTCAAGGGGAACCGCTCTATCTCGAGCTACTGGCCGCCATTCACGACCACTGGCCCTCACAGCCGCACCCTCAACTGGTGGCCGGACGCTTCGGGCTGGCCTCCAAAGAGTTCACCCCGGCGATGGTGAAGGCCGTGCTCGACAACCTCAGCCTCACCACACCGAAGCATCACTTCACCATTGGGATCGTCGATGACGTCACCCACCATTCCCTTCTTTTTGACCCCTGCTTTGAACTTGAACATAAAGCTGGTCTCAGAGCAGTTTTTGTTGGGCTTGGCTCTGATGGCACGGTGGGCGCCACTAAGAACACGCTGAAGATCGTCGGCGATGCCACCGGACTGCACGGCCAGGGCTACTTCGTCTACGACTCCAAAAAAGCGGGATCCGTCACCGTCTCCCATCTCCGCTTTAGCCCAAAGCCCATTCGATCGAGCCATCAGATCCGACGAGCCCAGTTATTGGCATGCCACCACTGGGACGTCCTCAGCCAGTTCGATTTGTTGGATTGGGCTGCCCAGGGCGGCACCCTGCTGCTGAACAGTCCATTCGCAGTCGATCGGCTCTGGTGGGAACTGCCGGAGCGCTCACGCCAGCAGATCCAGCGGAAGCAACTGAGGGTGTTTGCGGTGAATGCGGCTGAGATTGCCCAGACCCATGGTCTGGGGCGAACCATCAACACTGTGATGCAGGCCTGTTTCTTTGCAATCTCCGAGCTGGTGCCCCTGGAGAACGCCCTTGCCGCCATGCGCACTGCGATCCAACACAGCTACGGCCACAAGGGACAGCATTTGGTGGACGCCAACCTCGCCGTGATCGACGAGGCAATCGCCCAACTCCACCCCATCTACTGGCCAGACAACAACCCGACGGAGTCCCCCCTGACGGCCTTACCGCTCGCCCCTGGCCTGGCGAAGGCCCCCGAGTCGATCCGCTCACAACTGGAGCCTCAACTCCAACGCAATGGTGATGCCTTACCAGTGAGCGCCCTGCCCTGTGATGGCACCTTCCCCACCGCAACAAGTCAATGGGAAAAGCGAAACATCGCCGAACAGGTACCTGTCTGGGATCCAGACCTCTGCGTGCAGTGCGGCAAGTGCGTGATGGTCTGTCCCCACGCCGTGATTCGGGCCAAGGTGAGCGATCCAGCAGCCTTCGCAGCAGCACCCGAGGGCTTTCTCTCCGCACCAGCCCGTGATCGCCAGTTCGAAGGCCAACAGTTCACGCTGCAAATCTCCGCTGAAGATTGCACAGGATGCAGCCTTTGCGTGGACGTCTGTCCAGCTCGCGATCGCTATCAGCCGCGCCACAAGGCGATCAACATGGCGCCTCAACGGCCGCTACGGGAGCAAAGCCGCCAGCACTGGCCCTTCTTTCTGGAGCTTCCCGAAGTCGATCGCGCTTCTCTCAACCCGCTTCACATCAATCAACAGCAATTGCAGCAACCCCTGTTCGAGTTTTCAGGCGCTTGCGCGGGCTGTGGCGAAACCCCATATCTGAAATTGGCCAGCCAGCTATTCGGTGATCGCATGGTCGTAGCCAATGCGACCGGTTGTTCCTCGATCTACGGCGGCAACCTCCCCACCACTCCCTGGAGTGTCAATGCTCAAGGGCGAGGTCCCGCCTGGAGCAACTCCCTGTTTGAAGACAATGCAGAGTTCGGACTGGGCTTTCGGGTGGCTTTTGACCAGCGCCAGAGCCGTGCGAAGCAGCTATTACTCCAGATCCGCAGCGAACTACCCAACTCTTTGGTGGAAGCGTTGCTGCGGGCTGATCAGGCTGATGAAGCAGGAATTCACGAGCAGAGGGAGCGTGTGGCAGCGCTCAAGCAAGTGCTCAACGATCAACAGAGCGCAAACGACACGCCGTGCGCAACGCTTGAAGAGCTACGGGAGCTCGCTGACGATCTGGTAAGGCGCAGCGTATGGATCGTTGGGGGTGATGGCTGGGCTTACGACATCGGTTTTGGCGGGCTCGATCACGTCTTATCCACTCAGAAGGATGTCAATGTTTTGGTGCTCGACACGGAGGTGTACTCCAACACCGGTGGACAAATGTCGAAGGCGACACCCAAGGGAGCCGTCGCCAAATTCGCCACTGGAGGGAAGTCGACCCCCAAAAAAGACCTGGGTTTGATAGCGATGACCTACGGCCATGTCTACGTCGCCAGCGTGGCGATGGGGGCCCGCGATGAACACACATTGCGGGCCTTCATCGAAGCGGAGTCGTACCCCGGACCTTCCCTGATCCTGGCCTACTCCCATTGCATCGCCCATGGCATCGACATGGCCCGCGGCATGGCCCACCAGAAGCAAGCGGTTGAGTCAGGTCGCTGGATTCTCTATCGGCATGACCCCAGATGCAGCCCTCCCCTTCAGCTCGATTCAAGGGAACCCCAGATGCCCTTGGAGCAAGCGCTGGAGACTGAGAACCGCTTCCGAATGCTCCGCTACAGCCATCCCCAACAAGCGCAAAGGTTGATGCAAGAAGCTCAGCAAGAGCTGCATCAGCGCTGGCGTTTTTACCAAAGCCTTGCCCAAAAGGAGCAGCGATGAACTTGTCCACGGAATATCTCGGCTTACCCCTTCGCTCCCCCCTGGTGGTGGGGGCTGCAGCTCCCTTAAACGATACGCAGGATCGTCTGGTGGATTGGGAACAGGAGGGAGCTGGAGCTGTCGTGCTCCATTCTCTCTTTCTCGAACAGAGCAAGAAAGACTGGCAGGAGTGGTTGCATCACCAGCGACACGGCAGTGAGAGCCATCCCGAGGCGATGAGCTACCACCCCGCCACAGAGCCGAAGTTACTCGGGCTTGATGGCTACCTCGAGGAGATCTCGGCGGCCAACTCACGCCTCTCGATTCCCGTGATCGCCAGCCTCAATGGCTGCCACTGGGCGGAAAGACGTTCAACTTGGCTCGAGGCGGCAGAGGCGATTGAGGCCGCTGGAGCACGGGCACTCGAGCTGAATCTCTACACCGTTCCAAACGATTGCCTTCAAGACAGCAAGGCGATTGAAGCTGAACAGATCCAGATCGTGCAGGCCGTCTGCGCGGCACTCTCGATTCCGGTAGCGGTCAAGCTGAGCCCCTGGTACACAGGACTGGCCGCCATGGCACGGCAGCTTGAGCAGGCAGGGGCCAAATCGTTGGTGCTGTTCAACCGCTTCTACCAACCGGATATCGATATTGAATCGATGGCGACGGTCTCCCATCTCGAGCTAAGCGGACCGGGAGATCAGCGCTTGCCATTGCGATGGATCGGCCTTCTGCATGGCAGGGTGAATCTGCAGTTCGTCGCCAGTGGGGGGATCGCCTGCGGAGACGATGTGGTGCGAATGCTGATGGTGGGGGCCCAAGTGACCCAGATTGTGGGAGCCCTCCTACGCCATGGTCCCGGTCATCTCGCGCGCATGCATCAAGAGCTCCGGCTCTGGCTGCAGGAGCACGATGTCGAGAGCTTGGAGGAGATCCGTGGCTGCCTTAGCCAACAACGCTGTGCAGATCCAGAAGCATTCGAGCGGGCGCAATACATCCGGGCTCTAAGCAGCTACAGCCTTCCCCGGGAGCCGTTCCTTTGACAGCCGCTGCACTGAAATTGATTGCGCAGATCCATCGACGTTGCAGTCGGCAGTGGACCTTGATGGAAGTCTGTGGCGGACAGACCCATGCTTTCCTGCGCCATGGCCTTGATCGGCTATTAACGGAGTCGATCCACTTGATCCATGGGCCCGGCTGCCCAGTTTGCGTGACCGCAAGCGAGCGGATTGATCAGGCCCTAGCCCTAAGCAAAACACCGGGCGTCATCCTCTGCTCCTACGGAGACATGTTGCGCGTGCCCGGCAGTGATGGGCGTGATCTTTTGGGGATGAGGGCGGCTGGAGCGGATGTACGGGTGATCTATGCCCCCTTGGATGTTCTGGATCTGGCCCGCGCCAACCCCCAGTGCCAGGTCGTGTTTTTTGCCGTGGGGTTTGAAACCACAGCACCTGCAACGGCCTTGCTCGCCCAGCAGGCCAAATTGCTAGGCGTCCAAAACCTAAAACTCTTGGTGGCGCATGTGCGCATCGCGCCGGTGCTCGATCAGCTGCTGATTGATCCGGCCTGTGCCATTGATGGGGTGCTAGCTGCTGGGCATGTCTGCACGGTGATGGGAGAACCCGAGTACGTGCAGTTGGTTGCACAACATCAAGTGCCCATCGTCGTGACTGGATTCGGAGCGGAAGAGCTGCTGCAGGGTGTTCTGTGCTGCGTTGATCAACTTGAAACGGGGGAACCCACTTTGCAGAACGCCTACCAGCAGGTGGTTGATCAGGGAGGGAATCGCTCCGCCCAGGCGCTCATTGATACCGTCTTTGAACCCATGGACACTCCCTGGCGCGGCCTGGGGATGATCAGGGCCGGGGGCTACCGCCTCCGACCGAAGTTCGCAGCCCTGGACGTACCCCCTGAGAGTGGGACGGTCGAGCTTGGTTCGGAGACCACTGATCCCTGCCCTAGCGGTCTTGTGCTGCAAGGGCTGCTGAGGCCCAATGCCTGCCCCAGGTTTGGCCAAGACTGCAGCCCCGACCACCCGCTTGGGGCCCCCATGGTCTCCAGTGAGGGGGCGTGCGCGGCCTACTTCCGCTATACCCCGAACTGATGACTGCTACAAACGCGCGGATTCAGTTGGGTCATGGCGGTGGCGGGCGTCTCAGCCGACAGCTTCTGGCTGATCTGCTGGTTCCTGCCTTGGGCCCCAGCGATGGAGTGCTTCACGATGCAGCTCGCCTGCTCAGCCCTAGACAACAGCTGGCCTTCACGACAGATTCCTATGTTGTTCGTCCCCTTTTCTTCCCGGGAGGGGACATCGGGCGCCTTTCGGTGTTTGGCAGCGTCAATGATCTAGCGATGGCCGGTGCCCGACCATTGGCAATGAGCCTGGGACTCATCATCGAAGAAGGCCTTGAGATCGCCTGTCTCGAAAAGATTGTTGCCTCCATCAGCGAGGCCTGCGCCGAGGTCGAAGTACCGGTAGTCACTGGCGACACCAAAGTTGTGGAGCGGGGCAAGGGAGATGGGCTGTTCATCAACACCTCCGCCATCGGAGTGGTGGAGCACAAGCTCCGGATTGATCCAACGTCTGTCGAACCAGGCGATGTGGTGCTGGTGAGTGGAGATCTCGGCCGGCACGGACTCGCGATCTTGGTCGCACGGGATGAACTCAAGCTTCGCAGCGAACTTGACAGCGATCTGGCATGCCTCTGGGAACCGGTGCAATGCCTCCTACACGAGGGCCTGACACCACACTGCCTGAGGGACTTAACGCGAGGCGGGTTGGCCAGTGCCGTCGACGAAATTGCTCGCAGCAGTGGTTGTCGCATCCTTCTCGAGGAAGAGGCGATTCCCGTCCACCCGATGGTGAAAGGGGGCTGTGAACTCCTGGGCCTCGACGTACTGGCGATGGCGAATGAAGGGCGCATGCTGCTCATCTGCCCGCCGGAGCAAGCCATCAAAACCTTGACCGTGCTGCAGCGCTTCTGTCGTGAGTCCACACGCATCGGCGTAGTGGGCGACCGGTTTGTGACTCAAATCGCGCGGGAGAAGCGCTATCCGGTCAGCTTGATCAGCAGCCTTGGGGTGGCTCGACCTCTCGACCTGGGCAGTGGCGAACAGCTCCCAAGGATTTGCTGAACTCTCAGAGGCACGAAACTGATCAGCGAAGCGAAACGGGGCGAGACTCAAGGCTCCAAGAAGACCAGGCACAGACCGATCCACAATCACGACACCGCTGCTACCTGCGCGGTGAGCGTCGTCAGCGCTAAGCGTTGGCACTGTCAGGATCGGGATCTAACTGTGCGGACAACAGAGCCAAAGGGACCATCAACAGCATCGGCAAGGCGCAGAAGCCAAGGCTTTCGATGGTTAACGGATGGGTGCCCAATGCCGCGTTCAGCCAGGGGTTCTGGCTGAACAACACCTGAAGAAACACGGTGAGGATGATGCCGAGGGGAACGGCCGGAGACTGCAAGAGAGATCTCCAGGGATGCGCCACCAGCTGCCTGAGCATGACCCTCCAGTGGCTGATCAGCAGCAGGTACACCAGATGCACCATCACCAGTCCCTGCACGGCCATGGTGCGAGCCATCGCGAGATCACCGAACCGATGCTGGCCGACAAAAAACAGGCCAAAGATAACCCCCCAGTTGAACAGCGACACCACCATCACGCGGCGCAGCAAACCGGAAGTGAGCAGAGGTTGCGACGGCGGCCGGGGCGGTCGCCGCATCACATCCCTGCAGGGAGGTTCAAACGCCAGCGCCACTGACATCGCCAGGGAACACACCATGTTCAGCCAAAGCACCTGTAAGGCTGTGACGGGCAGCGGCATCCCCAGCACCACCCCCAACAGGATGGTCATCGACGCCCCCCCGTTCACCGGCAGCACAAAGGCCAGAGTTTTGCGCAGATTGGCGTAAACGGTACGGCCCTCCTCCACAGCGGCCTTGATCGTGGCGAAGTTGTCGTCGGTGAGCAGCATGTCGGCAGCCTGGCGCGCCACTTCGGTGCCGCCTCTCCCCATGGCGATGCCGATGTCGGCTTGCTTCAACGCAGGCGCATCATTGACGCCATCTCCGGTCATCGCCACCACTTCGCCATTGGCCTGCAGAGCTTTCACCAACTGCAGTTTCTGAATCGGACTCACCCGCGCGAACACATCCACATCCTTCACCAGCTCCGCCAGCGCATCCGCCGACAACGAGGCCAGCTGAGTGCCACCCACCGCCCGCATTGCACCCTCCCCCGACCCGCCATCGCCGCGAAGACGACCGAGTCCGATCTGCTCGGCGATCGCTCGAGCTGTGTGCACATGGTCGCCGGTGATCAATTTGACACTGATGCCAGCGGCCTGACAGGCGGCCACCGCCTCAATCGCTTCAGGGCGTGGAGGGTCTTGCATCCCCTGCAGACCGATGAAGCTGAGATCACCGCTGACGTGGTGATGGTCGAGGTGCTCCTGATCAGCAGGCACCTGGCCGATGGCAAAGGCCAGCACCCGCTCACCGCTACTGGCCATGGTGCGTACGGCCTCCTCGATCCGGCCCCGATCGATCGACTCCGTGTCACCGGCAGCATTCAGGGCCGAGCCACAACGGGCCAGCACCACTTCCACGGATCCCTTCACCAAAATCCGCGCACTGCCATGCAAGGTGGCCATGAACTGCTGTTCGGAATCAAACGGAATCACATCCCGACGCGGATGACGTTGATGGGCCTCCTGGTGGTCGAGTCCCACCTGATCAGCGGCCACCAGAAGAGCCGTTTCCGTGGGATCGCCGATAAAGCTATCGCCATCACTGGGGCGGGCGTCATTGCACAACAGACCTGCCAACAACAATTCCTCCATCGCCACCGAAAGAGGGGCTGCATCCATCGCCGGCCAGAGCGACTCCAGCGGCAGCAACGTGTCAGCGGCATAGAGATGACGCACCGTCATCCGGTTCTGGGTGAGGGTGCCGGTCTTGTCGGAACAAATCACCGTGGTGCTGCCAAGGGCTTCCACCGCTGGCAGTTGACGAATGATGGCGCGGGACCGTGCCATGCGATGCACGCCGATAGCGAGGATGATCGTGACGATGCCTGGCAGTTCCTCGGGGATCGCTCCCACCGCCAGAGCAATGGCGGCATCGAACATCTCCTCAATGCCATTGCCTCGCGCCAACCCAAGGCTGAAGGTGATGGCAGCCAGGGCCACGATCACTTTGAGCAACAGCCGACTGAACCTGGTGAATTTGCGCGTGAGCGGGGTGGAAAGATTCACCTGAGCCCGCATCACCGAAGAGAGTTGTCCCACCTCCGTGGCCTCACCGGTGGACAACACCACGGCGCAGCCCCGACCAGCGGTGATGAAGGTGCCCGCAAACAGCAAACAGGTGCGATCCGCCAGGGGAGCCTGCTCATCCACCGCCACCACCGACTTCGCCACCGCAAAGGATTCGCCGGTGAGCGCTGACTCATCACAGGCGACATCGCGTCCCTGCACAAGACGGAGATCGGCGGGCACCTTGTCTCCAGCGGTGAGCCAGACCAGATCGCCAGGCACTAGCTGCGCGGAAGGCAGCCGACGCGCTTGTCCGCCGCGCACCACTTCCACATCGGTCACCACCGTGTCTGATAAGGCCGTGATCGCTTCTTCGGCTTTGCTCTCCTGCAGGGTACCGATCAGGGCATTGATCACCGTCACACTGATGATCACCGCGGCATCGCCGAGGTCGCCCAGCAGCGCCTTGGCTCCGCCCGCCAGCAGCAGCATCAGCTGCAGAGGATTGTCGAACTGCTGAAGGAAGCGCAGGGGCAACGGTCGAGGCGGCGCTGCCACCAACCGATTCGGTCCTACCGCCAGACGCCTGCTGTCTGCCTCAGCGTCGGTGAGTCCATCCGTGCCATCGCATTGCAGATGCTTCAGCACCTGATCGGATGACAGGGCATGCACCGGTTTGGGCCATGGCTGCATCGCCGCATCCCCACTGCAGCCAGCCTTAGCGCCTTCAGCAGGGGATCGCCATTAGGTATTGGGAGTTTGCGGAAAAACCGCCTGAGCAGGCGCGCTTTTCCCTTCTGAGCGCTGATTACGCTCCGTTCGTGCTCGGCTTCAACGTTTCAGGGGCTCAACGCGGCCGATTTCAGGCCTGCTGCTCCCTTGGGGCGGCCTGATCATATCCGCCTGGCCACACTGCGGTGGGCTGGGGATAGGGATTGATCCTGAGTCCGATCGCGCCAGGCTTCAGGCTGAACCTTTCTTCCAGGCCGATCTCCAGGCAGCATGCCAGGAAGTGGAGGCGCCCAGAGTCCGGCAGGCCCAGCCCAATGGCGACTGCATCCTGGAGGAGGCTGCCTTGGCCAATCGCCCATAGGAGCAAGAAGGCAGGGGCACTCAGCCGAAGGTCTTCAGCAGCGCGAGTGCCTCCAGCTCCACCACCAGAGCGCAGCAGCGCTCAATCCATTCATCGTCGAGCAGCATCGCCCGCGAGGTGATGTTGGGATCCATCTGCCAGTTGTGCAGAAAGAGCACGGAACTGAGGCAACGCAACGCGGCCAGTTGAAGATCAGCCCAGGCATCGCTGACGCTGTAGTCCTTCACGCCGTGAGTCTTCAGGCTCTGATGCCACTGCGAGCAGAGATCGTGAAGCCGTCCTCGCCTGGCCGGCATCGGCACACTGCCGCCGATCAGGAAAGCGAGATCCATCGCGGCCATGGAGCGTGTGGGGGTGCCCCAGTCGAGGACAACAACGTCACGCTGCGTGGCGTTCCTGGCAAACAACACATTTTCAACCCGCAGATCCGCATGAACCAGGGAAAAGGGCCGTTGGGCGATGGCCGCATCGATGGCCTGGGAATGCTCGATCACCAAAGCGACCGCTTCAAGAGCCTCAGGTTCCACACGCAGCTCGTAATCCTCCAGGAAGCTGCGATGGAACGCCGATAACGTCTCGCTGCTGCCTTGAAACCAGAACTGGTGATCAGGCAACCAGTCGTGGTTCAGCAAGGCTGAGGACGTCCAGAATCGGGCATGCACACTGGCAATGGCCTCAAGAACCTGCCCGCAGGCCATGGCATTGATGCCGCGCACCTGGTTCCCCACCGCCATGGCCGAGAGGTCCTCCAGCAACAACCAACGCCCTGCATCGCTGGAGCCATTGCCCGTTGCGTAGGCATGAGGCACCAACGGCGCCAGCTGAGGAGCCAATGATTGATAGAAACCCACCTCCCTGCCAAAACAATTGAGATGGAGGGCGAGCTCCCGACCAACAGGATTTTCACTGTCGATCTTGAGAATCAATGAGTCCGGCAGAGCGCTGGAGGGTCCTTGCGGCTTAAGGCGCATCGTGTTGGATACAAATCCCTGAGGCACTCCCAGAGGTTCAATCTCCAGTGCCTCGACGCCAAGATTCAATTGCGCGCTGAGCCACTCCGAATCAATCGCATCACCAGAAGGGAGAACCAGCATCGATGCTTCAGCTTGCGCAACACTGAACCATTCAACCCTCAAGGCCAGGGACAACCCGATGCAGCCCGACTGCCTTCCTTACAGTCTCTGCAAACGCCACACAGCCCATTCGTGATCCGCAAGAACAAAGATATGCTCAATTGGATGATGCGAACGTTCGGGCTGGACACCTACGGGTTGACCTGGGCGCAGTTCTTCAAAGGGGTGGGTCTGGGAGCCCTGGCCATGTGGCTGCTGCTGCGTTGAAGCAACTCAGAACACGCAAAAGCGCACATCCACAACATCGCAGTTGAGCATCTCGTAGCGCTCATGGCATCGGCCTCCTCGCCCGGGGAGATCACCATCACCTGCAAAGGAACCGCATCGGGCCGTGGATCAAAGCATGGCTTGACCGCCACTCCTGAGCGCCACCCAGTTGCAGCGTGAGCTACCGGGATCGGGGCTGCCGAAGCCGCTGCACTCAGCAACGGCAGCAGCATCCATGCGAGCCCAGAAAGCAACGAACAACGCATGGGCGATGAAGTGGCTGAACCGATGAAGATGGAAAGCCACGGCGTCACGCACAACATGATTCGCATTGCACTGATTGTGGGTGGGGCACTTCTCGTCGGCGGGGTCAACGCCATCACAGCAAGCAGAGCCGTGAAGGCCATGGCCGCCGAGCCCTGGGTGAGCTGCCTCTACAACAACAAGAGCATCCCCTGCCGGCGCACCTTTCTCTGCACCGATGCCCCCTGCAACCGTTTCAAAATTGAGTGGAAAGACGGCATCCACGACACCTACACACGGGTGAAAGACGGTGCTGCCCGCAATGTGGGCTTCTACAAAGACCAACGGGGAGGGGAATGGATGCTGAGGGGCTATGCCGGCAGCTTCGGGCTTGTCAATCAAGCCAACGGCAACACCATCATTTTCGACATGTCGCTCGAACAATGCCGCAGCTCAGGCCTGAGCGATCTCTGCTCGGCGAAACCCAATCAGGCCATGGCCGAACCCCAGCAGGCCCTGGCGATCCTGCTCAAACAGCTGGATGCCAAACCCCTGGGCCTCTACGACGGGGTGCGCTTGCTGCGAATCAACAAACA
>JADHMX010000031.1 GCA_016779825.1 Synechococcus sp. BS301-5m-G53
GAAACCGTCCAGAACATCATGGTTCTGCGCTTTGCCAACACGATCTTCGAGCCGATCTGGAACCGGAACTACATCTCCAGTGTTCAGATCACCGCCGCTGAAACTGTTGGGGTGGAGGAGCGTGCCGGGTACTACGAATCGGCCGGTGCCCTGAGGGACATGGTGCAGAACCACCTGACCCAGATGCTGGCGATCACTGCCATGGAACCACCAGGGCGATTTGACCCGGAAGCCATCCGCAACGAAAAAGCCAAGGTGCTCCAGGCCGCCCGCCTGGCCGACGAGCTCGAACCCTGGAATTGCTGCATCCGTGGCCAGTACGGCCCCGGTGGCTCAGCGGAATCTCCTTTAGCGGGTTACCGCCATGAACCCGGTGTGGATCCCAACAGCACCACCGAGACCTATGTGGCGATGAAACTCTTCATCGACAACTGGCGCTGGCAGGGGGTTCCGTTCTATGTGCGGACTGGCAAACGGCTGGCCAAGCGCATGAGTGAGGTGGTGCTCACCTTCCGCGAGGCACCGGTGCATCTGTTTGATGCCGCCACCGGGGGGCCCACCGCCAATCAGCTGATCCTGCGCATCCAGCCCGATGAAGGGGCGGAATTCCGCTTTGAGGTGAAGTCACCCGGGTCTGGCATGCGCAGCCGCCCCATCGACATGGAGTTCTCCTACGACGAATCCTTCGGTGAACCCTCCGATGAGGGCTATGTGCGGCTTCTGGCTGACGCCATGCTCAGCGACCCCACCCTGTTCACCCGCAGCGATGAAGTGGAAGCTGCTTGGCGGCTTTACACCCCGCTGCTGGAACTGATTGAAGACAGCCCCTGGCAGCTGCCGGTTCATCCCTACGAATCCCGAACCTGGGGGCCAGCCGCGGCGGATGCCCTGCTGGCGAAAGACGGACTGCTCTGGCGACGCCCCTGAACGCGCACGTTCACAGCCCTGTTTCTCAGCTCTCCACTCCTCGTTCATCGGTCACCATGTCCCCTCAGCTCACCCTGCAAACCCCGCTGGAACTGGCACCTGCAGAGGTTCCCCAGTACCTCGAACAACTCTGGTCGCCGGAGCAGCAGGGCAGCACGGGCACCGGGGCGAACACCTTCTGTCTGCTGATCTGGCAACCCGCCTGGGCCGAACAGCAATTGATCCGCAGTGGACGTCTGCCTGGGCCCGTCACTGGGCAGCAATCCGCCCCCTTGATTGCGGCGGGCCGACAAGCGGTGCTGGATGCCGACCTCCCCCTCAGCACGCCTCCCCTGGATGCAGCCGTCGTCCAGGCGGTGGCGGATTTGGAAGGGCAGGCCAGCGCAGAAGACCTGCGGGGGCAGTACATCGATCCGGCCCTGAGTGCGCTGATGCCCCGGCGTTTGATCACCCTGGCGCCAACGATCGATGCGGCGCAGTCCCTGGAAACACTCGTGGCCGCCTACTGCCCGCTGCCTGAAGAAGGGGGTGGTACCACCGCTTGCGGCGATGTAGTGGTGCTTCGGGGCGGCCATGGTGCCCTGAATGAGGGGCTCTCGATTGTCGAACCGCTTCTGCCGTCCTCGATGCCGGCCTGGGTCTGGTGGAACGGCTGCATCGGCGAAGCACCGGACCTGATGGAACGGCTGACCCGTGCACCGCATCGCCTGATCATCGACACCGCCATGGGTGATCCGCAGCAGTGTCTCGCCCTGCTGCGCAGCCGTGTGGAGAGCGGCCAGGCGGTGAACGATCTCAACTGGCTGCGCCTGCGCAGCTGGCGCGAGACCCTCGCCATGGTGTTCGACCCGCCGCAACGGCGTGATGCCTTAAGCCACATCACACGCCTCGACATTGATGTAGAGGGCCATCACCCCGCCCAAGGGCTTCTGCTGGCCGCCTGGATCGCCGATCGCCTCGGCTGGACGTTGGTGTCGTCCAACGCGATCGAGGAGGGCACCTCCGCCCTGTTCAAGCGGTCCGATGGCACAGAGGTGAGCTTCCAGCTGATGGCTGTGCCGACGGGCCAGCCCAACGTTCATGCCGGCCAGATGGTGGGGCTTCGACTGATTGCCGAACCGGAGAACGGTCAAAGCGTGTGTGTGATTCTCTGCGCTGAGTCCGGAGGCTGCATGCGTTTGGAGGGCGGCGGCATGGCCAACCTCGAACTGCATGAAGAGGTGGTACCCGTGCAGCACGACACCCCTGAAATGGATGTCGCCCGACTGCTGGGCGGCGGCCACGACAGCACCAACCCCCTGCTTGCCGCTGCGGCTCCACTGGCTGCCAGGCTGCTGGGCTGAGCCGCGTCTGAGCCATGGCCGCCGTCATCACTGCACCCGCCAGTGGCAGCGGCAAAACCCTGTTGAGCCTGGCGCTGTTGAGCTGGGCGCAGCAACAGGGCCGACGGATCCAAGCCTTCAAGGTGGGACCGGACTATCTCGATGCCCAGCTGCTCAGCCAGGCCTCCGGTCAGGCCTGTCGCAATCTCGATCTCAATCTCTGCGGGGAAGCCTGGGTTCGGCGGGCATTTCAGGGTTACGGAGGCGCCTCCGAGCTGACCCTCGTGGAAGGGGTGATGGGGCTGTTCGATGGCATCGGCAGCAGTTCAAAAGGAAGCACCGCGGATGTGGCTCGCCTGCTGGGCCTGCCGGTGGTGCTGGTGCTGGATGCCGGCGGTCAGGCGGCTTCCCTCGGCGCCCTGGTGCGCGGATTCCGCGATCACGATCCCAACCTGGCGATCGCCGGCGTGGTGCTCAACAAGGTCAGCAGCCCCAGGCACAGGGAACTGCTTGCCGAGGTGCTGGAGCGCATGGAGGTGCCGTTGCTGGGCTGCCTGCCGCGCACCGAGGCTCTGGCCCTGCCGGGCCGACATCTCGGCTTGGCCCCCGCCCATGAATTGGAGGCCCCTGAGCAGCGACGCCAGGCCTGGGCCGCTCTGGCCAGCCAGCACCTGAACCTGGAACGCCTGGAGCCCCTGCTGCAGGCACCCCGCCCGGGCCCGCAGCCCCTGGCCGACATCCCCGCGGTGCAGGGGCAGCCCCTGCCGGTGGCCCTTGCCAGTGATGCCGCCTTTCACTTCCGCTACCAGGAAACCAGTGAACTGCTGGAGCACATGGGGATGCCCGTGCTGCCTTGGAGTCCCCTGGCCGATGAGACCATCCCCAGCGAAGCCAAGGGGCTGATCCTGCCGGGCGGTTTCCCCGAACAGCACGCCGCCCAGCTCAGCGGCTGTGAGCGAAGCCTGAGCTCGCTGCGGGCCTTCGTGCAGCAGCGACCGATCTACGCCGAATGCGGCGGGATGCTTGTGCTCGGACACCAGCTGACCGACCTCGATGGCACCAGCCACCGCATGGCGGGCCTGCTTCCCTTCACAGCCCAGCGCGGCCCGCTGCAGGTGGGCTATCGCCGCCTGCGGGCACGGCGGGACAGCCCTGTTGTGAAGAGCGGTCAGCAGCTGGTGGGGCACGAATTTCACCGCTGGGAACTGCACACCAAAAGGCCGTCCTCCGACAGGTCAGTGCTGTGGGACATTGAGGGATGGAAAGTCCATCGACATTCGGAAGGATGGGTCGATCAGACAGTTCACGCGAGCTGGGTTCACCTGCACTGGGCAAGCTCTACGACGATCTGCTCCCGATGGCGCGCCGCGCTCGAAGCCGGGGAGAAGCGATCGGCAAGCGCTTCGTCAGCCGCCAACAACCCCCGCGAATCCAACCCTTCGCCGAACGCTGGCGCTGGGTGATCGAAGGCCGCGTTCAACGGGTGGGATTCCGCGCCAGCTGCAGTCGGCGCGCCCTGGATCTCGGCATCAGCGGCTGGGTGCGCAACTTGAGTGATGGCCGTGTCGAAGTGCAGGCCGAAGGTCCACCACTGGCGTTGTCTGAACTGCGGGCCTGGTGTGAGGTCGGACCTCCGGGCGCCAGAGTGCTTCGGGTGACACCCCGACAGCTCCCGGTCACGGGCGATGACTGGTTCGAAGTGCGCTACTGAGACGAAGTGCGCTGAGACACAGAGGCGAAAAGATTGGGAAGGAGGGGTCCACCCTCAGCCCACTGAGCTACGGCTGAAGCAGGACCTTCGCGCCTGTGGCATGTTCCGCTTCGGATTTGTCCTCCTACTCACCGCACTCCCTCTGCTCGGAATGGAGGCGATGAGCACACGACGGGAAACCACGAAGCAGGTGTTCGATTCCGCGGCAGAGGCTCTCGACGCCTGTCAACGCTGGAGACACCGGGAAGGACAGTTTTCGGCCCTGATTCCTGCCGCTGCACCGGTGTCCACGCAGGCGCGACCCGTGCAGACCGACATCCGCAGCTGTGAAGCCGATCTGGACCATGCCCTGGTACTGGGGCGCCGCTACAGCGTGGTGACGGGCGTGCACTACAACAAAATGCTGCGGTCGCTGCACCGCCCGATCCATCGCACCTTCCCTTACCTGCCGCCAGGTGGCAAAACTGACGACTGAAGCCCCTGGCATTCCTTGAGCAACTTCCTCGACACCAAAGACAAAGCCTTCTGGAGAGCCCTGCTTGGCGTTGTGAGTTTGGGGATGAGCATTGGCCTGGCGGCCCTGATCCTGCGCCTCTGAGCGGGATCAGCGGACTGATGCTCTCCTGAATCATGCGGAGTCCCGCGTGGTGTCGAATTCGCGCTGCCAGGTGGAGCGCAGCTCGGACGACGTCTCCCCGCCGAGCAACCAAACCCCCGTACGAGCTCTGGACACGGCCACATAACAGAGCTGCTGGCGGATGGATGGATCGGCCCGGAACACATCCGGAGCCACGAAGACATCGCCGAAACTGCTGCCCTGACTGCGGTGCACCGTGAGCACCGCCGCCGGCCCAAGGGAAGCGAAGGCATCGCGAATCAGAAAGTATTGCCGCCAGATCGCGCGACCGTTTTTCTTGCCGGCATCACGGGCCTGCTTGCGCAGCCGCTGCATCACCGCATCGAGCTCCTGACGACCGGTGCTGCCAATCGGTGGCTGAAGGCGCAGGGTGAGCTCCAGATCCCCTGCATTCACCGATGCGGAGAGGGTTTCGATCACCGGCACAGGGCCATCGGCGGAGGACAGGCCGAAATCCGCCAGATCACAGGCCTCCGGTTTGACGTCCCTCACCGTCACTTCGCGGTTCGAGCCCAGCACCATGTCGGGTTCTTCGCCGGCCTCTTCTCCATCCCTTGAGGCCGGTGCCATCACTGCAGTGCGACTGATCAACACCTCACCGGGCAGCACCGGCATCTGATCCGCCATCTCCCCATGGATGGCCCGGCGGGCATGGGGCACCAAACGATCCAAGGTGCGGTTCGTGTAACAGAGAATGCGGGCGGCATCGGGGTTGTCTTGCACCGAAGCCTCCCGCAAGGCACGCCGGGCCTGATCCAGCCACTCCCGCTGCACCAGGCTGCGCACCTGCCCCTGTGGGGATCGAATCGGCGGCAGCAACGGCGGCATCTGGCAGGGCAGACGCCCCTCCCGCAGACCCGCCGCCAGCTGCAGCACCGGGCCTTGATGCCGCACCACCTGGGTCAAGCTGGCGCAACAGGACCGTTGCATCGCAAACACGGGGCTGTTCGACTCACCCACCGGGGGCAACTGGGCCGGATCACCGACAAACACCAGACGGGTCTTGAACGGATGGGCGCACTGGAGGGCAATGCCCAACAGGGTGCTGTCGACCATCGAGGCTTCGTCAATCAGCACCAACCCCAGGTTCTCCAGGGCCATGGCGGTCTGCTCGGTGGGTTCGCAGAGTTCAGCGTCGGCGGAGCGCTTGAGCTTCAGCCGCAACAGGCGGTGGATGGTGGAGGGATACCAGGTGGGTTGGAGCCCCTCCAACTCCAAGGCCTGGCGCAAGACGCCCACCGCTTTGTGGGTTGGGGCCACGACGGTCCAACACAATCCGCTGGCTTCCACCTGGCGCAG
Organism: Synechococcus sp. BS301-5m-G53; assembly: GCA_016779825.1. Classification (GTDB taxonomy): domain Bacteria; phylum Cyanobacteriota; class Cyanobacteriia; order PCC-6307; family Cyanobiaceae; genus Parasynechococcus. The sequence goes on from JADHMX010000031.1 coordinate 5,897, forward strand.
CAGACGCATGGAGAGGAAGGTCTTGCCGCTGCCGGCGAAGCCGCTGAGCACGAATGGCGTGCCGTCCACAGGCTGCTTGAGCCATGCCGCAAAGGCGTCCGCCGCGGCCTGCTGATCAGCGGTGAGGTCCGCGGCGGCGGTCACCCCAGCCCAGCTCCAAGACCCGACAGCAGATGCAGCGGCGATCCGACAAACTCCAAGCCAGGCAGAGCAATGGCGGGACCCATCAGGCTGCCCACCAGCACCTGCAGCCGACTGTGGCCCAGGCTTTCCTTGAGCGGTTTCTCCGGAGCATCCGGCCAAAGCGAATCAGGCAAGCCATTGACCCGTTCTGCCGTGAGCCCAGCATTACGCCGAATGCCACTGGCGTCGTACATGACGACAAACGCCACCATCGCCGCAAGGGCGAACAGGGGGTGATCAAAACCCAGGGTCCAGCCCACACAGGCCGCGGTTCCTGTGACCAAGGCGGAGTGGCTCGAAGGCATACCACCGGTTTCGATCAGCACCGCTGGACGCCACCGGCGATGGAGGAGCAACTCCAGGAACAGCTTCGAGAGCTGAGCCACACCGCAGGCCATCAAGCCCCAGGTGAGCGAACTGTTGTCGAAGAACTCCCGCAGGACCGCATGGGAGGGCGTGGCGTCGATCATCGGTCGCGGCTGGTGATGAAGTCGGCCAAGGCGAGCAGGGGAATGGCCTTCTCAGCCCAGGGTTGAAGGGCCTCTTTCGCTTCATTCACCAGCGCATCAGCCCGGCGGCGGGACTCGTCGAGCCCCAGAAGCTTGGGATAGGTGGTCTTGTCGGCGATGAGGTCCTTGCCGGCGGTTTTACCGAGCACCTCGCTGCTGGCGGTGATGTCGAGGATGTCGTCAATGATCTGGAAGGCGAGGCCGATCCCCCTGGCGTAGGTGCGCAGGGCCTTGATCAGAGCCTCATCGGCGCCGCCGATCATCGCCCCGGTGATCACACAGGCGCTCAACAGGGCCCCCGTTTTGTGGAGGTGGATGTACTCGAGGGTTTCAAGATCCACTTCCTTGCCCTCGCTTTCCAGATCCACCACCTGGCCGCCCACCAGGCCAGGAGCCCCGGCCACCAACGACAGTTCTCCCACCACTTTGAGCAGACGCTCAGCCGGCACATCCGGACTGCGCAGCGCCACCATCTCGAAGGCGCGGGTCAGCAGGGCATCACCCGCAAGGATGGCCACCGCTTCGCCGTACACCTTGTGGTTGGTGGGACGACCACGGCGCAGGTCGTCGTCATCCATGGCCGGCAGGTCGTCGTGGATCAACGACATGGTGTGGATCATTTCCAGCGCCACCGCCGTGGGCAGGGCCTGGGTCGCCTCCCCGCCCGCCAGCTCGCAGGCGGCTATGCAGAGAATCGGGCGCAGACGCTTGCCACCGGCAAGCAGCGAATAGCGCATCGCTTCCCGGAGGGACTCCGGCCGCTCAGGACCAAGCGATCCATCAAGGGCCGCTTCCACCTGCTCTTTGGCCTTGCCGAGATAGGCCTTGAAATCGAACTCGGCGCTCATGGGTGGACCCTGGCTGGCGGGATTCTCTCAGGCCGAGCCCTTAGCTGCCGAGAGGCACCCAATCCATCGGATGGGGTGTTCGCATCTCACGTCCCTTGCCTGGCGCCGTAGTGATGGCCAGGTCGTAGGACACGGAATAGCGGGGGCCGCTTCCCTCGTAGGGGAGCACCCGATGGCGCAGATCCGAGGGGAATAGCAGAAGACGGTGGGGCAGCGGCGCGAACACACCACCGGAGACCGCCGCGTCGCGGTAGGGGATCGCCATCACATGGCTGAAGTAATCGTCGGGCGCCTCAAATTCCAGCTCCCCGCTCTCGTTCGCCGGATCCGTCAACACATAAAAGACCGCGCTCAACTGGGCGTTGCGGTGGCTGTGCAGATCCACCGTTCCGCCATTCCTCGCGCAAACAACGGGCCAAGCCTTCTGGATGTGCGCCATCAAGCCGTGCTCCGGGCCCAAAAGCGAACGCAGATAGCCCGACACCTGCTCGGCCAACTGGCCGTTCAGCCACTGGAAGGCATCCATGCGATGCAACTGATCCAGGCCGGCATGGCCCAACAGATCCCCAGTGAGGTTGTTGCGATCGCTGAATTCAGGGTGCTGATACACCTGGGCATCGAACTGCTCCAGCTGCTGCTGCATGGCTGCGGCCGTGGCGGCATCCGGCTCGAGATCCACCTGCAAAACGGGGGTGGGAAACAGCCAGTGCAGCGCCATGGAACCGATCAGGGCACGAGATCGTCCAAATCATGGTCAAGGTTGTGGCGTCTGCACCAAGCCACAACGGCGTTCACCAGAAGCATCGTCACCGTCATCGGCCCTACACCTCCAGGAACAGGCGAAAGCGCAGCAGCGATCGACTCGATTTCAGCCGCTCGAACATCACCGCACAATCCGCCCTCCGGCTTGCGGTGGATGCCGACATCCACCACCGCCGCCCCCGGCCGTACATGCTCGGCCCCGATGAACTCGGGACGGCCGGCTGCCACCACAAGGATGTCGGCGTCCCGGGTGTGGGCCGCCAGATCGGCCGTGCGGGAATGGGCAATGGTGACGGTGGCATTGGCGGCCTGCAGCATCAAGGCCATCGGCTGCCCCACAAGAATGCTGCGGCCGATCACCACAGCGCGCTTGCCCGCTGGATCGATGCCATTGCTGCGCAACAGCGCCATCACCCCTGCGGGGGTGCAGCTGCGCGGACCCGGTTCCCCCTTCAGAAGCCGGCCGAGATTGAGGGTGTGCAGACCATCGGCATCCTTCTCGGGATCGATGGCCATCAGCAGCGGCCCCTCATCCAGGCCGGCCGGAAGGGGAAGCTGCAGGAGGATGCCATCCACCTCGGGATTGGCATTCAGCCGTTCAATGGTCTGAAGCACTTCCGAAGGAGGGGTGTCGCCGGGAAGGTGATCGCCAAAGCTGGCCACCCCGATCCGGGCACAGGCCTTTTCTTTGTTGGCGACGTAAACGGCGCTGGCTGGATCATCACCAACCCGCAGCACCGCCAAGCCTGGCGGTCGCCCCGCCTCGGCCTGACGCCGTTCAATCAGGGTTTGAAGACGACGCTCCACATCCCTGGCCAGCACCTTGCCGTCCAAACGCAGGGCCATGGCATCTCGGTCCACTGCATCCAGCATGCCCTTTGGGGAGAGCTAGCGTGAAGCCGCTACCGGGTCCTTTTGATTCGCGTTCCACAGCTGAGCACCCTTTGGCGGAACTGGCTGCGGCTCGAGGGCCCAGGGGGTCGACTGCTGCGCTGGACACGGCTGCAGGGCCTTGTTGTTCTGCTGTTATGCCTCTCTGTGGCCGCAGCCTCAAGCCTGCCCTGGCTGATCAAACCGGAACTCCAGCCGGGATCGCTGGCACCGTTTGATGCGATCGCTCCGAAAGATGTGCTGGTGCAGGACAGCACCGCCCTCGAGCAGCAGCGCGCCTCTCTGGTGGCGCGATCGGTCGTGCAGGTGATCGATCCGCAGCAGACCCAACAACTCAAACAACGCCTCGAGCAGCAGCTGCTTCAACTGCAGGAGATCACCGACACCGGATCAGGGGCCCGGATTGGGCCGGTGAACCTGTCTGAGCCGGAGAAGAGGTGGCTGGAACAACGCAGCGAACGGGAGCATCTCGCCTGGGATGACGCCGTGAGAAACACGGCGGATCGCATGCTCAGCCAAGGGCTGGTGAGCAATCTGGCCGTTAAGCAATTGCGCCGGGCCGCCGACCTGCAACTGCAGTTGGTGGAGTTGCAAGAACCAGCGTCACGATCCCTGGCCGCCAAGGTGCTCACCAGCGCCCTGCGTGGCAGCAGCAACCTGCGCACCGACCCGAACCTGAGCACACAGCTGATCGAAGAACAGCTGACCAAGCAGGCCATCCCCACCATCCAGGTGCGCAAGGGGGATGTGATCACCCGCAAGGGGGAACCGATCAGTCCCCAGGCCTACGACGTGCTGGATTATTTCGGCCGCGTGCGCCGCGAACCGCAGCCGTTGATCTGGTTTCAACGGTTCGTCGAAGCCGCTGCAGCCTGCGCAGTGATGCTGTTGGTGATGCGGCGTGAACGGCCTGGCCTGGAAGTGCGCCATGCCCTGTTGGCAGTGGGGCTGCTGCTGCTGGTGCAGGTGGCCAAACTCTGGTTCAAAGGAACCGTGAGCCCGCTGGCCATCCTTGTGCCGCCCAGCCTGCTCCTGGCGGAAGGACTGGGCACTGGCTGCGGCTTGGTCTGGATGGGGGTTGCCGCCCTGCTCTGGCCTGAACCCGTGCTGGGGCTTGGGGATGGCCGCCTCCTTGTGGCCGCCTCGGTGGCCGCTGCTGGGGCTTTGATTGCTGGCCGTCAGCGCAGCCGCGGCCAGCTGCTGCAACTGACGGTGCTGCTGCCGATCGGCGCCCTTGTGGGCCAGTGGCTGCTGCTGCAACTGCAGCCCTTCACCGGTCTGCGTCTCTGGGGAAGCCTGAATCCCAGCCTGGATGAACTGGCCACCAACGCCTTGCTGCTCGGGGTTCTGCTGATGCTCACCCTGTTGCTGATCCCCATCCTTGAAGGCTCCTTCGGACTACTCACCAGGGCGCGGCTGTTGGAGCTGGCGGATCAAGAACGGCCCCTGCTGCGCCGCCTCTCCCGCGAAGCTCCAGGGACCTTTGAGCACACCCTGATGATCTGCGGCCTGGCGGAGGAAGGAGCTCGGGCCATCGGTGCAGACGTGGATCTGATCCGCACCGGCTCGCTTTATCACGACGTGGGCAAATTGCACGCGCCGGACTGGTTCATCGAAAACCAGAAAGATGGCCCCAATCCCCACGATGCCCTGGATGACCCCCAGGCGAGCGCAGCGGTGCTGCAAGCCCACGTGGATGAGGGTCTGAAGCTGGCGCGGCGTCACCGCCTACCTCGGCCCATCGCCGATTTCATTCCTGAGCATCAGGGCACCTTGAAGATGGGCTACTTCTTTCACAAGGCCAAGGAGCGTGGCGGTGCGGTTGAGGAACGCCGCTTCCGCTACAGGGGCCCTGAACCCCGCTCCAAAGAGACAGCGATTCTGATGCTGGCGGATGGATGTGAGGCGGCCTTGCGATCCCTGCCTCCCGACACCTCGGATGCTCAGGCGGTGGACACGGTGCGGCGGATCGTGGAGGCACGGCAGCGGGATGGACAACTGCGCAAAAGCAGCCTCAACCGCAGCGAAGTGGAACTGGTGATCTGTGCCTTTGTGCAGGTGTGGCGACGGATGCGCCACCGCCGCATTCCCTATCCGATCCCGGCGAGACCGTAATCCGCTCAGCCTTCATCGGCGCTCAACCAGCTTGCGCTGGAGCACCACGGCCGCAGGAATGAGGGTGATCAGATTGGCCGCCAGCACAGGGCCGTCGTTGACCAACAAGCCGTACAACGACCACAACGCCACACCACTGGTGAACAGGGCATACATGCCCAAGGAAATCGCCTTGGTATCGCCACTGCGCAAGGTCTTCACGGCCTGCGGGAAAAAGCTGGCGGTTGTGAGGCCAGCGGCCAGGTAGCCAACAAATTCAGCACTCAGTTGCAAAGGGAAGCTCCTGCGAAATCAAACGCACGCGTTGCTGGGTGAAGGGATGACGAAAGCTCAAGGCCTGGGCATGCAGATGCAAGCGGCAGGACCGACCGGCGTCCCCGTAGATGGGATCCCCCACGATCGGGTGTCCCAGTTCAGCCAGATGAGCCCGCAGCTGGTGGGAGCGCCCCGTGAGCGGGCGCAGCCAGAGCCGCGTGCCATGGGCGCAAGCCGCTCGGACTCTCCAGATGGTGAGCGCAAGACGCCCCTCGGGATGGCTGCCGTAACGCGGCGGTTGACGCGACAGGCGCGCCAGAGGGCTGGCGATACAGCCGCGGCCATGGAGCTCCCCCTCCACATCCGCCTGATAGAGCTTGTTGATCCGGCGTTTGGCAAACAGGGCACTGAGCCGTTGCAGGGCGTCAGCACTGCGGGCCAGCAGCAGCACCCCCGAGGTGTCGCGATCCAGGCGGTGGACCAATCGCAGGCCTTGCTCCTGGCGTTGCAAGCGGGTGATCACGGAATCGCATTGTTCCGGCCCCAGGCCCGGTTGGGTGAGCAGGCCGGCGGGCTTGTCGACCACCATCAGCCAGGGGTCCAGCAGCAACAACTTCAAGGGGACAGCCGCTTCAAGGGGACAGGCGCTTGGCGCAATGTTTTTCAAACAGGGCGACCACCTGATCAGCGGGCAGGGCCTGGACCAACCGTGCTTCGGTCTCAACGTGATGCTGACTGGTGTGATACAGCTGCAACTCGTGAAAGGGATTGGGGTCCTGCTGGCGGGCCGCCTCCAGCTCCTGGCTGAGCAAGGCCGCCGGCATCAGGTTTCCGCCGTTGCACGACTGCATCACGTGGGCTGATTCATGGGCCAGCACAACCCAAACCACCGCTGGGTCGTCGGGCAGGTTGTTGCTGCACATCAACAGGGCCTGCTTGCCCTCATGGAAAGCCCCCAGCAAGCCCACAGGGCAGTCGGGCGCCACCAGTGCATTCACACCCGCCCGCTGCAGCAGCCGCAGATAACTGGCGATGCGATCCCAGGTTGAGGCTTGAACGGCAGCACCCGACATCTGCATGAGCAGCAGAGCCAACAGCACACCCCTGAAACGACGACCCATCAAGCCAGGGACCACACAACAATCTCATTGGTCTCAAGATCGGCTCAAGCCGGATCGAAACCCACCGAAGTTCTACAGATTTTCAGTCGCCGAGAAGCTCTTCCACCGAGGCGACCTTCTCAGCGAACGACTGCTGCCGATCGGTGCGGGTGTTGAGTTTGAGCGTTGTGTAAAGGCGCGGGGCACCCATGCCGTGCAACTCCACGTGACAGGCCCGCACACAGGCCATCACCTCCTCCCAAGGCCCTTCGATCGCTGTGCCATTGGGACCCAGCTGATGGGTCAGGCCCGTGGCCGCAATCACCCGTTCACAGGCGGCGATATAGGGCGAAAGGCTGACGCCAACACCGATCGGCACGACGCAGAGGTCAACACTGACCCACATCAGCCCGCCATCGCGCTGGATCGGCTCAAGCAGCTCGGCGGATAACCAACGGTGCGCCAACTGCCGCTGTCGGTTCGCACCTCAACCGCAATGCCCTGCCGCCCCATCGGACATCGGGACCCTTGCCCCGTGCACCAATTGCTGGCCTCCGCGAGGGCCAATTCCAACGTGTCGTAAGGAGCGTCGAGCACCGGATGCGGCTGACCGTCGAGGCCAACCAACCGGTAGCGGGAGCGATGCTTGGCCATCGCGGTCCAATCCCGGAAGTGTCACCATCTTCCCATGGCTGTGGCCCGGCGGCATTCACACACTGGAGCCAGCAACGGGACGAAAAGGGCATGAGTGAACAGCTGCAGCAGGCCTACAACGCCTTGATGGTGAAGGCTCCGGGCGCAGCATTCCAAAAAGCTCGGGCCCTGTATCTCAACAAATATCCACTTCCCCAGGCCGACAGCAGCCTGCCGCTGCGGCTTTACGTCTGCGATGAGCAGCTGGAGGAATCGATTCAGCCCGCCAACGATGGCGATCCGAATCACCGCCTGGCGATCCTCCGCTCACGACCGGGGCAGTTGGCTGTAGTGCACTGGCAACAGGCCCATCCAGCCGAGCCGGAGCAACTGCGCCGCTACCTGCAAGACACCTGGTCTCTCAACCTGGACGCGCTGCAGATCGAGGCCCTCAGCACCCCCTGGTTCCGGGAGGGCGGTTACCAGAGCCGCTTTGCGGCACCCACGGGGTTGAGCTGGCAACAACAAAGCCTATTAACCCTCAAGGAAGGAAAAGAAAAGTAATTCCGCAGAACGCGCTGAGCCGCCGGAACGCACCGCTAGCGATCAGATAGCCCCCTCTCAGACAATGCTCACCAAGTACGCCGAACGCTATGTGCTTCGGTCCTGCTCAGCCGGCGGTTATCTCAGCGTGAATGCTGTGGACCAACAGATCGAGCGTCAACAATCCCCCGACAACGCCTGGATCTTTCACACCCACGACGGAGCCGTGACCCACGCCCGCTGGATCGGCGAAGTGCACGGGGAAACGCCGGACGTGGTGAAGCTGGATCAGTGACTGGATCTGTGAACTGAGCGGCTGTGGTGATCAGCCGTGGATGAAATTGCGCAGGCGACGCGATTCCACGGCCTGGTCCTGCTGCAGCTCAGCTGCCGTTCGCACCTGGTGTTCACGCTGCTGGGCCGCAAAGACATCCGCTTCGCTCAAGGCAAAGCCGTGCTCGGCAGCAAGCCCAAGAAACCGCTCAAGGTCCATGGGCTGCCCAAAGGCCTTGGCCAGATCAGGATCGCTGTCCCGAAGCGTCAGAAATCGATCCAGATCCTCGAGCGACATCCCGCCAGCACTTGTTGAGTGCTCCCATTCAAGTCAGCATCGGCCCAAGTGGGGAGGTTTCATGCTGTTGAAACTGATCAGCTGCGGCAGCCTCGCCCTGGTGAGTGTTCTCGTCGTCACCCTGACGAGGGGGTTGCAACAGCAGAACCAACGCATCCAGGCGCTGCAGGAGCGGATCGATCAGCTGGAGGAACGCCCGCCGAACAGTGCCCACAGCGAGCTGCTCAGCCAACAGATGGGCCTGATGCAGGAACGCATGGATGCCTTCGCGGCCCTGCGCACCTCGGCCCCCTCATCCCTTTACAGCATCCCCGCTGGCATTGGGCAAGATGAAGCGCTGCAACAGCACGAACAAGACCAGAACCGGCAGGATTGACACCACCGAGCCGGCGGCAACGATCCGCCAATCGAGCGAGAAACTGCTGGAGAGCTGCTGCAGGCCCAGAGGCAGTGTGTAGAGCGATGGGTCGTCGAGGATCACCAGCGGCCAGAGGAAATCACTCCAGGTGCCGATGAACACGAACATCGCCAGGGTGATCAGATCGGCTTTGGCGGCGGGGATCATCACGTTCCACCATTCCCCCAGGCGGCTGCAGCCATCGATGCGTGCCGCCTCCTCTAGCTCCTTGGGAACGCCGAGGAAGCTCTGGCGCAGCAGATAGAGACCAAAAGCAGTAGCCGCCTGGGGAATCACCAGGGCCAGCAGGGTGTTGCGCAGGCCCAGCTGCACCATCAGCAGGTACAGCGGAATCATCACCACCTGAAACGGGATCAGGATCGTGGCCACCACCAGGGCCAGCACCAGGCCCCGGCCGGCGAAGCGCAAGCGGGCCAAGGGATAGGCGGCCAGGGAGCAGAACAGCAGGTTGGCCAGCACCGCCAAGCCACTCACCACGGTGCTGTTGAGCAGATAGGTGGTGAGCGGATTGTCTTGAAACAGTCGGATGTAGGCATCGAAGCTCGGCTGGGCGGGCAGCAACGCCGGTGGACTGCTGAAGATGTCTTCCGCCGGACCCTTGAGCGAGGTGCTCACCAACCAGAGCAGCGGGGTGAGCACCAGCAGCGCCAGAAGAATCAGCAGCACCAGCTGGACAGCCCGGGCGGTGGAGGTGCGCATGGCGTCGGCTCTAGAGCGTCGGTCGGGTCTCCAGAACAACAGGATCTTTCTGCGGATGCAACGACTGACGCTCCTCGCCGGCCACCAGGCGGTTGAGGGCATTGACAAAGGCCATCGCCGCAGCCACCACCACATCGGTGTCGGCAGCGTGGCCGGAGTAGAGCGCACCGTTGCGGCGCAGGCGAATGGTCACATCGCCCATGGCGTCGATGCCCTCGGTGACCGACTTGACCGAGAACTCGATCAACTCATTGGGCACACCCGCCAAATCATTCAAGGCACGGCAGACGGCATCCACCGGACCAGTGCCCACCGCCGAGCCTGTGGTTTCACTGCCCTCTTCATCGAGGAGGGTGACGGTGGCGGTGGGGCGCAGGCTGCTGCCGCAGCTGACCTGCACCAATTTGAGCTGGAAGCGGGCTTCCGGCTGCTGCACCTGTTCACTAACGATCGCCTCCAGATCACGGTCGGTGATCTCCCGCTTGCGATCAGCGAGTTCCTTGAAGCGGGCAAAGGCCTCGTCGAGGTCCTCACGGGTGAGGTCGTAGCCCAGCTCCTCCAGGCGCGCACGAACGGCACTGCGGCCGCTCAGCTTGCCGAGGGAAATGCGGTTGTCGGACAAGCCCACCGTCTTGGCATCGATGATTTCGTAGGTGAGCCGGTTCTTGAGGACGCCGTCCTGGTGGATGCCGGATTCATGGGCGAAGGCATTGGCACCAACGATGGCCTTGTTGGGCTGCACCACCATGCCGGTGAGATTGGACACCAAGCGTGAGGTCTTGGTGATCTCTTCGGTGCGCACGGCCGTCAGCGGCGTGGGGCTGTCTTCATCCCGGCCCAAGAAGGGGTTGTAGTAACGCCGCCGCACATGCAACGCCATCACCAACTCCTCGAGGGAGGCATTGCCGGCCCGTTCGCCGATGCCATTGATGGTGCATTCGAGCTGACGGGCACCGTTCTTGACCGCCTCGAGGAAATTCGCCACGGCCAGGCCGAGGTCGTTGTGGCCATGAACCGAGATCACGGCTTCGCCGATGTTGGGCACGTGCTGGTTGATGCCCGCGATCAAGGCACCAAATTCCGAAGGAGTGGTGTAACCGACGGTGTCGGGGATGTTGATCGTGGTGGCGCCCGCGGCAATCGCCGCCTCAATCACCTCATAGAGGAACTCCGGATCGCTGCGGCCCGCGTCTTCACAGGAGAACTCAACGTCCTCCACCAACGAGCGGGCATAGCTCACCATCTCGGGAACGATGCCGAGCACATCGGCACGGCTCTTGCGCAGCTTGTGCTCGAGGTGGATGTCGCTGGTGGCGATGAAGGTGTGAATACGGCGGCGCGGTGCGGGAGCGACAGCATCGGCACAGGCTTTGATGTCTGCCCTGGAGGCACGAGCCAGGCCGCAGATGATCGGGCCGTTGTCGCCACCCACCTGCTGGGCAATCCGCTGCACGGCGGCGAAATCACCGGGGCTGGCGAAGGGGAATCCCGCCTCGATCACATCCACGCCAAGCCGCGCCAACTGCTGGGCGATGGCCAGCTTCTCCTCCAGGTTGAGGCTCGCTCCGGGCGACTGCTCACCATCCCGCAGGGTGGTGTCAAAAATCAGGACGCGACCGGGGTCCTTGGCCATGGAAGGGGCTCCAGCGGAGGTCTTAGTCGGAATGACTATGAGTTAATCCATCCTAGTTCAGCCCCCGAGGGGGAATCGGACTAAATTCAGCCACCTTTTGGGCTTGTTCGTGACCAAAGGCGCTGTCGCCCTGGTGTTGCATGCCCATCTGCCTTACGTGCGATCGGCACAACCGGGCTCCCTTGAGGAGGACTGGTTTTTCCAGGCCCTCATTGAGTGCTACCTGCCCCTGCTGGAAACGCTGGAGCTGGCCAGCAATGACCCCAACCAGCAGCCCAAACTCACCATCGGCTTGTCGCCGACGCTGCTGTCGCTGCTGAGTGATCAAGACCTCAAGCAGCGTTTCCCCGACTGGTTAAACGAACGGCTCCTGCTCCTGCCGAAAGCGGATCCTGCGCTGCGCGAGGGCGCCGAACACCTGGCGGCCGCGATCGAGCGGCATCGGCAGGCCTGGCAGAGCTGCGACGGTGACCTAATCCAACGCTTCGCCGCCCTGCAGCGCCAGGGGGTGGTGGACCTGCTCACCTGCGGCGCCACCCACGGCTATCTGCCCCTGCTGCGCCATCACCCGGAAGCGGTGCGCGGCCAACTGCGCACGGCGGTGCGGGAACACCAACGCCTCGTGGGCGAACGCCCCTTGGGGATCTGGTTGCCCGAATGCGCCTACTACGAAGGCCTGGACCGCTGGATGCGCGATGCCGGGCTGCGCTATGCCGTGCTCGACGGGCATGGGTTGCTGCACGGCCGGCCCAGGCCCCGCTACGGGGTGTACGCACCGATCTGCAGCCGCAACGGGGTGGCCTTCTTCGGGCGTGACAGTGAGGCCACCCTGCCGGTGTGGTCGGCCAAGGACGGCTACCCCGGCGATCCCCACTACCGGGAGTTCCATCGCGATCTGGGCTGGGACCTGCCGGTCGAAGAGCTCAAACCCCTGGGGCTGGATCAACCGCGCCCGCTCGGCCTGAAGCTGCATCGGGTGACCGATCACAGTGCACCGTTGGACCGGAAACAGCCCTATGAACCGGGGGTGGCTGCCGAACGGGTGAAAGAGCACGCTGCGGATTACCTGCAGGGCCGGCGGCGGCAGTTGGATCAGCTCGGGAATGCCATGGAAGTGCCGCCGTTGCTGGTAGCCCCCTTCGATGCCGAACTGTTTGGCCACTGGTGGTTTGAAGGGCCGGCGTTTCTCAGCCAGCTGTTCCGCCAGGCTCCCCATGAGGGGGTGAGCTTCACCCGGCTACGCGATGTGCTGAACAGCGTTGGCCAACTTCAGCTCTGTGATCCCTCCCCCTCCAGCTGGGGACAAGGCGGCTATCACGACTACTGGCTGAACGACAGCAACGCCTGGATCATCCCGGAGTGGGAAAAGGCCAGCGCTGCGATGGTGCAGCGCTGCAGCCGAGGTGTGGGTAGTGAACAGGCCATGCAATGGCTGCAGCAGGCGGCGCGTGAACTGTTGCTGGCGCAGTCGTCGGATTGGAGCTTCATCCTCAGAGCCGGCACCACCACCGAACTGGCCCGGGAACGGGTGCAACGCCACCTGGGCCGCTTCTGGCAACTGATGCAGGCGATCGACGGCACAGCCGAGCTGCCGGAGGGCTGGCTCGAGGAGGTGCAGACGGACGATCGCCTGTTCCCGCTGGTTCAGCCGTTGGACTGGGCTCCGGTCCAGCCCACGGCACAGCCTTCTGCGCCCAGCGCATAAACAAACGCCTCCCCTAGATGGGGGAGGCGTGGATGCTCAGAACTCCCTCAACTGAGGGAATGGCTTCCTGATTACTGATCAGAACCCAATCAGAACTTGAAGGTCACACCGCCGCTCGCACGCCATGTCGTGCCCCGGTCGCTGGCCCAAAACTCCATGCCGCCTCGCCCGTACAGCTTCACCGAGATGCCGTTGACGTTCTGCACCGTGTAATCAAGGCCCGCCTCGATCAAGGCGCCGTTCTCGGTGCCCAGCTGTGACTCGAAATTCACCGTCTTGTCGGTGAACTTGTAGCCAATCTCCTGGCCCTCGTTATTGGTGTTCCAATCGGCGAGCCAGGCAGCCCGCACACTCGGCACCAACAAGCCCCGCTCACCGGTGCGGATCGGCACCGACAGCTTCATGCCCAGCTCCGTCTCAGCAAAATTCGTCGTACGACTCTTGTACTTCAGCCGCAGGTTCTTCTCGGAGCCATTGGTCTCTGCAAAGCCTTGTTCGTGGTTACGGGTCCACA
>JADHMX010000001.1 GCA_016779825.1 Synechococcus sp. BS301-5m-G53
GAGGTGGGTGGCACCGCTGCCTTCCTGCTCAGCGATCTGGCCAGCGGCATCTCCGGTCAGACCATTTACGTGGATGCGGGCTACTGCGTCACGGGAATGTGAGGCACGATGAGGGAACTGAAGGTCGAGTGATGGCACGCCAGGGAGACATCCATCGGGTCACTGGTGAAACCGATGTGAAGGTGCGTCTGGATCTGGACGGCTCCGGCCAGTGCCAGGCCAGCACCGGTGTGCCGTTTCTCGACCATATGCTTCATCAGATCAGTAGCCACGGCCTGATCGACCTGGAGATCAAGGCGGTGGGAGACACCCACATCGATGATCACCACACCAATGAGGATGTGGGCATTGCCGTGGGGCAGGCCCTGGCCCAGGCCCTGGGGGACCGGCGCGGCATCCACCGCTTCGGTCACTTCGTTGCACCCCTGGACGAGGCCCTGGTGCAGGTGGCCTTGGATTGTTCCGGTCGCCCCCACCTCAGCTACAGCCTTGCGATTCCCAGCCAAAAGATCGGCAGCTACGACACCGAGCTGGTGAAGGAGTTCTTCGTGGCGGTGGTCAACAACAGCGGGGTGACACTGCACATCCGTCAGCTGGATGGCGTCAATTCCCATCACATCGTGGAAGCCTGCTTCAAGGCTTTTGCCCGTGCCCTGCGCATGGCCACGGAGGTGGATCCCCGCCGGGCCGGCGCCATCCCAAGCAGCAAAGGTGTGTTGGAGCAGGCCGGCGCCAGCTGAGGCCGGCCGCGCGCTTCACAGTCCGTTACGAGAAGATGGACGGACGTTGATCGTTCGCCCGTGACCGTTGCCCCCGCCCGCAGCTACGACCGCAGCGACTGGGCCAGTTCCTTTGTCAATGTTGAGGAGGAACTGACTGACGTAGCGCTGACTCCGGTGCGTGGAACGGTGCCGATGGAGCTTCAGGGCACCTTCTATCGCAATGGACCCGGGCGCCTTGAGCGGGATGGGCATCGGGTGCACCACCCCTTCGATGGCGACGGCATGATCGCGGCGATGCGGTTTGAGAACGGCAGCGTCTCCCTCAGCAACCGTTTTGTGCGCACTGAGGGTTGGCTGGCGGAGGAGAAGGCCGGCAAGGTGCTTTACCGGGGAGTGTTTGGAAGCCAGAAGCCGGGTGGTCGGCTGGCCAACGCCTTTGACCTGCGCTTGAAGAACATCGCCAATACGAACGTGGTACGTCTGGGCGATCAGCTGCTTGCCCTCTGGGAGGCTGCGGAACCCCATGCGCTCGATCCCCGCAGCCTGGAGACCCGAGGCCTCTCACGCCTCGATGGTGTGTTGAAAAAAGGCGAGGCCTTTAGTGCTCACCCGCGCTTCGATCCCGGTCACAACGGCCGGCCCTGCATGGTCACCTTCGGGGTCAAAACCGGGCCCCGCAGCACCATCCGTCTGATGGAGTTCGCGACCGATGGTCCGGAGGCCGGCACGTTGCTGCACGACCGTTCCGACAGCTTCCCCGGTTTCGCCTTCCTCCACGATTTCGCCATCACCCCCAACTGGGCGGTGTTCCTCCAGAACGCCATCGCCTTCAATCCCCTGCCGTTTGTGACCGGTGAAAAGGGCGCGGCCCAGTGCCTGGCATCCCAACCCGGTGGCAAGGGGCGCTTCTGGTTGATCCCCCGCGACTCCGGTCGTTTCGCTGGCCAGAAGCCCCGCATCCTCGAAGCCCCCGACGGCTTCGTCTTCCATCACCTCAACGCGTTCGAGGACGGTGATCATGTTGTGGTGGAGAGCATCGTCTACGACGATTTCCCGTCCATCGGCCCCGATGACGACTTCGCTCAGGTGGATTTCGACACGGTGCCGGAGGGAATCCTGCACCGGTGCCGCCTCGACCTCAGCCGGGAATCGGTGCAGACCGAGCGGATCAGCGAGCGCACCTGTGAGTTCGCCATGGTCAACCCCGAGCGTCAGGGCCTCAGTGCCCGCTTTGCCTGGATGGCCGTAGCTGAGCGGGAGACGGGCAATGATCCGTTGCAGGCCATTCAGAAGCTTGACCTGGATTCCGGTTCGAACCACATCTGGAGTGCGGCGCCTCGAGGCTTTGTGAGTGAGCCGTTGATGGTGCGTCGTCCCGATGCTGAAGCCGAAGACGACGGCTGGGTGCTGGACCTGGTGTGGAACGGGGCCCGCTCCGCATCCGACTTGGTGATCCTCGATGCCCGTGATCTGACTGAGGTGGCGGTGCTGGAGCTGCCGTTGGCTGTTCCCCATGGATTGCACGGGAGCTGGGCACCCCAACGCTGATACGTTGAGGCCTTTCGCAGGCCTCACGGGTGCCAACGTCATTCACGCGTCCGCAGATCAATCGTGACGAGCGGATGCTGTGGATCCATGCTGGTCCCCACAAGGCAGCCAGCAGTTACGTCACCGAGCGGCTCCGTCAAAACAGGGAGCATCTGGCTGCTCAGGGTGTGTTGATGGATGGCGATAACAACCGTCTCGCCAATGCCATTGCAGAAAAAAACTATGAACCAGTTGAGGAGGTAATTGCCACGCTGCCTTCTTCGCTGAACAGGGTTTTGCTCAGCAGCTCCTCTTTGGATGACCGCATCCTCAGTCGAACTGTCTTAGGAAAATTGCAGGCTTTGGTTGAACGACAAGGCTTCAAATTAGGCGTCAGTTACTTCGTCCGTGACCAGCAGTCCTGGTTGAATTCGGTTTACGCGCACCGGGTGAGAAGGTTTCGTGAAACGCCTGACTTTGAGCAATATTGTGATTACATCATGCATGATTCTGATTCATGGAATATTGCTTATCCATCCAAATTTCGCGTGCTGAGTCGCTTCCCAGCGATTGCGACGTTGTTTCTTCCTTTGTCCAAGCAGGTTGCGATTAGTGATCCCTTCCTGGCCCTTGTTGAGGCCCTTGATCTGGACACTCCTGTGGGTGAACAGGGCTGGCTTGCGGGCCGTTCCTCCAAGCAGAACATCCAGCCCGGGGCCCGGGGAATCTGGATGTCTGCCCTCTGCCGTCGCTTGATGGTGGAAACGGGTTTCGACCCGGAAGTGCTCAAGCGGAAGGGCAAGGTCATCCGTGATCTCGCCATCGAGCGCGGTTGGGATAGCGAGAAATTTGATGGCTTCGATCAACCGCTTCAAGATCGGGTTTCGGCCTTTTATGCCAGCTCCAATGAAGCGTTTGCCCAGGAGCACTGGGGTGTGAGTTGGAACAGTCTTTTCCCGGTTCGGCCTGCCGTGCAACGGGTGTATGCGGGTCCTCAAACCGAGGCGGAACGCAAGGAGATGCGATCTCTCATGGTTCGTGTGCTGCGGGAGTTGGGTTTCCCCTGGCGGCTGCGGCGGCGTTTCTTCTCCCTCTACGACGCAACCGTCTGAGCACGACTGTTTCACCCTTTTGCTCTCGGGCCAGTCACGGCTTGACACAGGCCGGTCATGGTTGAGCAGGGTTTGTGGCTCCAGGCTCGCCAGCATGGAGATCCCAACGGAAGGCTCGGCATGACGAATCGACTCTGGGGCGCTGTCAAGGTCGCCGCGCCCGTCCTCTTCGGCCTCACTGTCTTTGCGCCATCCCCCATGAGGGCTGCGGAGCGCGTTTGCAACGGCACCCTGCTTCAGATCCAGGTGAATGAGCGTGGAACGAGCCGTAGCGATCGCTTTCGCTTTTCGCTCGGGCTGGAAGCTGAAAATGCCAACAAGGATGCAGCGATGACGGCTTTAAACGGCCGTTTGGCGAAGGCGCGTCAGGTGATTCAGCCCTTAGCCCTGGGCCGGCTCACGATCCCTGCACCCCGTAGCTATTCCGTTGGGGGAGGCGCGTCGGGACCACGACTGGAGCGGGCGAGCACCAACATCACGGGCGAGGTGAGCCGGGACAATTACGACGCGTTGATCCAGGCCGCCGGTCGCTTGCCGGGTGTTCGACTGCAGGGAATGACGTCCTTGGCGTCGAGCGAAAGCAGTGCCTCATTGGCGGATCAGTTGCTGAAGCAAGCTCTGGACACGGGGCGACGTCGCGCCCAGGCCACAGCAGGGGCTCTCGGCCTCCGCAAGGTGGAGTTGTTGCTGATTGACCAGCGTGGTTCGACCTATCGACCCATGGCGATGGCTGCACGCATGGGGGAGGCAAGCTTCAGGCCTGGGGAGGCTCCCAAGCCCAGTCAGAGCCTCACCCTCAAATTGGACTACTGCCTGCGTTGATTGGCCTCAGGATCACTGCGGAGTGACCATGCTGCGCCGCCATTCCTTCCAGGCCAGCCTTGGCGCACTCCAGAGGGTGGCCAGCACCAGGGGGGTGACCGGTACTGCGGTGATCACGATGAAGGCTTGCAAGGCATCGATGGAGGTGCTGTCCCCCAGGCCCGTGCCGATCCGCAGCAGCACCAAGGTGAGGCTGCCGATCATCAAGGCCCAGAACAGGCGCAGCAGAGCCGGCGGCTCGTTGCGGCCGCTCACCACCATCGCTGCGGCGTAACTCATCGAGTCGGCGCTGGTGCACATGAACAGCACCACCAGCACCAGGCCAATCGGAATCAGCAGGCCGGCCAGGGGGAGTTGGCTGAGGATGGTCAGCAGCGCGGCGGCGGCGCCGTTCTGGGCCAGGGCTTCACTGATGCCACCCCCGGCCAATTCGAGATGCAATCCGGTGCCCCCCAGCAGGGTGAACCAAAGGTTGGTCACGATCGGGCAGAGGATCGCCACCGCAAGCACCAGTTCACGGATGCTGCGGCCGCGGCTGACGCCAGCGGTGAAGAGCCCCATCAAGGGCGCATAGCCGAGGAACCAACCCCAGTAGAACACCGTCCAGCCGTTCACCCAGTTTGCTGGCACGGCATTGGGGGTGAGGGCCATCTGCGGCAGATGAATCAGATAGGTGACAAAGCCGCTGAAGAAGTGCTGAATCAGCCAGAGGCCAGGGCCCAACAGCAGCAGGCCTGCCGCCATGGCCAGGGTGAGCCAGACGTTGAGCTCGGAGAGCCATTTGATCCCCTTCTGAATTCCGCTGACAGTGGAGGTTGCGAAGACGGCCGTTAGCAGCACCACCACCAGGGATTGCAGGCCGGCACTGTCGGTGAGCCAGGGCAGTTGCCCTGCGGCGTTGCTGAGCTGCAGCGAGAGGAAGCCCAGAGGGCCCACGGTGCCGGCGATGGCGGCCACCACAGACAACCCATCCGCCAGGTGACCGATCGGACCATCCACCCAGCTGCGCGGCACGATGTTCACCAGCAGGGTGCGGGGACGCAGGGGTTCACCGCGTCGTTCCAGGATCGAGAAGGTGATCGTGGTGGTGGTGGCCACCAGGGCCCAGGCGAGGAAGCCCCAGTGCAGAAAACTCACCGCCAGGGCGGGATCCACCGCTGCTGCTGTGCTGCCCTCGACCCCTTTAAACACTGGTGATGGGGTCTGGAAGTGATAGAGCGGTTCGGCTGCCGACCAGAACACACCACCGCCCGCCAGCAGGGTGCAGATCAGCACTGCGCACCAATCAAAGAATTTGAAGCTCGGCTTGGCCTCTGCACCCCCAAGCCGGAGTTTGCCGACCGGACTGATGGCCAGGATCAAAGCGATCAGAAACAGCAGCACCACCATCCACTGCCAGACCCCCCCGAGGGCATCACTGACCACGGCTTTGCCGGTTTCAGTGAAATGCTTGGCCAGCGCCAGGTCGATCGCCGACACCAGCAGAAAGATCAGGAGGGGAACAGCACCCACCCAGAGGGTGGCCTGTCGCCACCAGGAGCGCTGGTTCGTGGGGATGTCAGACATCGGAGGAGGGGTGAGGGGTCAGGCGCGAACGGCGTCGCGTTGGTGGCTCCAGCAGGAGAGATCCACCGCAGGTTGTTCGCCACTGGCGAGGCGTGCCAGGGAATCGCCGATCAGCGGAGCGAACTTGAAGGCCTGGCCGGAACCTCCGGCGAACAGACTCAGCTTCGGGGTGAGCCGGTCCAGCACGAAGTTCACGTCGCTGGCCATGGAGTACGGGCTGATCACGGTCTCTACTCGCTCCTGAACTCCCTCCAATTCGTTGAACAGGAAGGAGTCGAGCAGCTCCACCAGGCGAGCCGGTGGCTCGGTGACCATGGCGTTGGGTGCGGCGACCCGCAGCTCCGGCGGGGCCCAGTCGATGCCTGCCTTGATCCGGGGGCGTCCGTCGGTGGTGTGACTCAGGACGGGGAAGCCGTAATAGAGGCCACCGTCATCGCCGCGTTCCTGCTGGAAGCAGAACCACTGCGGGTAGCGATCGGCCAGTGCCGGGTCGACGGTGTAGTGGGCCCAGAGCATCGGCCACACCTCCAGTTTCGGTGCCAAGCCGAGGGGGGCGAGCAACAGTTGGCTCCAGATCCCGCAGGCCACCACCAGCTGTCCGGCGGCGATGTGTTTGCCGCTCTCCAGGGTGACGCCTCCACCATCGGGATCGAGGCCGGCCACTGGGCAGTGCTCGATCAACCGATGGCCGGCGTTACGGGCGGTATTGATCCAGTGGGTGACAACTTTGTCGCTGCGCACGGCACCAGCGGTGGGCTCGAACAGGCCGGTGAAGCCCGCCTTCGGCTTCAGCGGGAAACGGGCCGCGATCTGGTCGGCGTTGAGGGCCTCATAGGGAATGCCCTGGTCGTCCATAACCAGCCGGGCACCAGGGATCGATCCTTCGATCGTCTCTTCATCCCAGCTTTCGCCGTAGAACAGCAGGCCGTGGGTCTCCCGCAGTTGTTGGCCGGCGTGGGTCTCCTCGTCGCGCCAGAGGCGGTTGGCCTCCTGGGCCAGACGGCAGAGCACCGGGTCGGAGTACATCTCCCGGAACATCCGGGTTTCGCCATAGCTGCTGGCCTTGGCGTGGGCCAGGGTCTGGCCTTCCAGCAGCACCACATCGCGCACGCCGCGGCGGGCCAGGGATGCAGCGCAGCTGAGGCCGGCCATGCCGCCGCCAACGATCACCACGGCTGCCTGGCTGGGCAGGGAGGAGGGTGTGCTCATTCGCTCTCTCCGAAGCTGAGGCCGATGGGCTCAGTGGAGGGTGTCGCCGCTACTTCCTCGAGGGCGGCCCCCACCGACAACCCCTGTTCGCGCTGATTCAGGTAGTCGCTGGCACGCCGGCGCACCTCATCGCGTACGAAGGCATAGACGTCCTTGGCGCCTGCGTCCTTCCAGGCGTCGGGGGAGAACCGTTCGATCGAATCGGCGATCACGGCGCCGGCATTCACCAGGGGATCCGGCAGCACCTTGACACCGCGGCGACGCAGGTCGTCTGCCAACTGGGGTTGCTGGAAGGGGGCATTCGCCGCAGGCACCACGGCGGGGGTCCTCAGCGCTGTCGCCATCTCGGTGTTGATCAACCCGGAGATGGAGCAGGGCAGCAGCAGGTCGAGGTTCAACTCCCACCAGGCGCAGCTGTCCGGCAGTGGCGTCGCACCGGGAAAACTGGCTTTCTCGCGATCCAGATCCACGGTGAACACGGTCCAACCGTGCGCGACGAGATTGCGGGCCACCGTGCCACCAACGGCACCGCAGCCGTGCACCAGGGCTCGGCCGGGACGGGCGTCGTCGAGGTCTGTGTCCAGAACGGCCTCCACGGCTCCGAGGGTGCCGTGGGCGGTGGCAGCACTGGCGTCAACGGGGCTGCCGACCGCCGCCAGCACATGGGGGGTGAGCGCCGTCAGGCGCTCCATGTCCTCCAGGCTGGTGTTGAGATCGCAGCCAGTGATCATGGCGCCATCAAGCGACTCCAGCAGCTCGGCGGTGACGCTGATCAGCTCATCCTTGACGGCATCGGGTTCAGCGGCCCGGGCGACGATCTTGCCTCCGGCGAAACCGGTGCCATAGAGATCGTGCTTGTGGGTCATCAACCCCGCCAGCCGCTGACCGTCGGCGATGCAGGCCTCGTCGGTCGGGTAATTGAGCACACGCAGGCCTCCGTTGGCGGGGCGCTTCGCATCGGTGTCTTCCGCCACCACGAACACCGAGAGGTGGTCGGAGACGTGTTCCGCCAGCACCGACACCGTCGGCGCTGGCTTCTTGCTTTTGCTCATCAGGCCACCTTCTCCATCATCTGGTGGTGTTCGACGTAGTCGAGGCTCCATTCGCTGGGGGCTTCGGCGATGCGCTGCTGCAGGCGCTCGAACACCGTGTCTGCTGCGGCATCACCGGCAGCACTGGCGAAGCTGTGGCGGCTCCAGCTGCGGATCGTCGCCATCAGGCCGGTGGCGAAGGCGGCGGTGTCACCGTTCTCGTCCCAGCGGCGTCGGTAGGGGCACTTCACGTACACGGTGCGCTCGTCCACCAGGCGCAGGCCGTTGCGGTAAGCGGCGCTGCTCTCGTCCTTCAGCGGAGCCATGAACTCCTCGGGGGACTTGTAGAAGTTCAGCACCGTGCCTTGTTTGTACTGCTCCTGGCTGATCAGGCCTTCCTCGGCCATGCTCCGCCAGATCTGGTGCAGCTGGTCGTGCACGTTGCGGGTTTCGCCGCCGTTGTGCCCCAGATAGAGCCCTGCTTCGTCACGGGAGAGGTTCACCGTCAGCAGGCGGCCGCCCACCTTGAGTTCTCGGCTGCGCAGCTCGAGGATGTGGTTCCAGTCCTTCATCGCCTGGGCAGTGAAGCGCTGAAGCGCCTCGGCATCACCAGAGGCCAGCACGTGGGTGTGGCTGTCGAGCGGTCCGGGGGAGGCGCTCAGCCAGTGCATGGCGGTGGCGGAGAAGCCGAAACTCACCGAGTTCGGCGCCACGGAGGGCTCGTAGAAACTGCGGGCACTCACCAGCACCGTTGGCTTGGGATCCCGATTGATCTGCAGGGCCAGGTTGTTCGCCAGAGCGATGTTGTCGTTGCTCGGCAGGTCGTTGCCGATCAGTGTCAGGTGGGCCTTCGTTTGGTTGGCATGCAGGCGATCCAGCACCTGGTTCCAGAGTCCAACGGCGGTGCCGCCATCGGCAGCTCCGTAATCAATCAGGACATGGCTGTCAGCAACAGCCAGTTCATCTACACAAGTCAAGGCCCAGTCCGAAGCGGCTTCAATGCAGAGGAGAGCCCCTTCGGTCTGCGCGCTGTAACCCGTGGTCATGGCGATGGCCATGGACCTCGTCAGCGGCAGGCCTCACCGTACAGACCATGCCCCTAGAGCCTATGGATCCGTGGTTCTTCTTCAGCTTGGTTCGAGCAACCGGCGCAGCTTGGGTTCCAGAAGGCTGAAGGCCTTGCCGCGGTGGCCGTGCTGTTTTTTCTCGGCTAAAGGCATCTCGGCGAAGGTGCGGCCGGTTCCCGCGACTTCAAAGATCGGGTCGTAGCCGAAGCCCTGATCGCCTCGGGGTGTGGCCGTAATCAAGCCATCGCAACGGCCTTCCACCTCCAGAAGGATCGTGCCGTCTGGAGCGGCGACACAGAGCGCGGCGGAAAAATAGGCCTGGCGTTGGTCTGAGCCGTTCAGGGCCTTCAGCAGCCGGGCAATGCGTTCCGGGTCGGTGGGGGCGTAGCGGGCGGAGTGAACACCCGGGGCGCCATCGAGGGCATCCACGCTGAGGCCTGAATCGTCCGCCAGGGCCCACTCCCCCGTTGCGGCTGCAACGGCCTGAGCCTTAATTCGGGCATTGGCGGCAAAGGTGGTGCCCGTCTCCTCCACCTCCAAGCCCTCAGGCTGGGGTTGCACGCTGACGGGCAGGGCCTGCAGCAGACCCTGGAATTCACGAATCTTTCCTGCGTTGCCGCTGGCGATCACCAGGGTCTTCATGCGGCCTCCGCGAACTGTCTGGCCCAGGCGAGCACCTCGTTCACCCGATCGGCATCGGGCCCTTCGCAGTAGAGCCGCAGCAGCGGTTCCGTGCCGGAGAAGCGCAGCATCAGCCAGTGGCTCGGCCCCATCCTCAGTTTGATCCCGTCGGTGGTGATCACCTCCAGCACCTCTGCACCGGCGACGGTCGACGGCGTGCTCTGGGCCAACAGCGTTTCGAGCCGCCGGCGTGCCTCCATGTCGGCAAGGCGCAAGTCGAGCCGGTCGTACTGACTGCTGCCTCCGTGCTGTTGCTGGAGTGCATCCAGCCGAGCTCCCAGGGGTTGCTTGCCTTCCACAAGGGCTTCCAGTACGAGCATCGCCGCGAATAGGGCGTCCCGCTCAGGCAGGTGCATGCCGAAGCCAACACCACCGGATTCCTCGCCGCCGATCAGCACGTCCCCCGCCAGCATCTCTGCGGCGATGTACTTGAAGCCCACCGCGAGCTCAAGTACCTCGCGCCCCTGGGCCTCCGCCACCAGTCTCATCAGATCGGAGCCGCTCACGGTTTTCACCACTGCGCCCGGCAGCTGACGGGCCCGGGCCAGGTGATCGATCAACAGGGGCATCAGCAACTGAGTGCTGCAGAACCGACCGGTTTCATCCACGGCGGCGATGCGGTCTCCATCGCCGTCGAACACCAGTCCCACGGCAGGGGTCCCGGCGGCGGTTGAGGCTTTCACCGCTTTGATCAGCTCTCCGAGATAGGGCGCCAGGGGTTCCGGCGGATGACCGCCGAACAAGGGATTGCGATCGTTGCGGATTTCCTCCACGACGCCAGCGGCGTCAGGGCCGAGCAGCTCCGTCACACACCCCGCGGCTGATCCGTGCATCGGATCGACGATCACCTTCAGGTTGATGGCCTTGAGGCCACGCACCAGGGCGGGGACGTCCAGCTTTCGGCGCAGCCCCTCGAGATGTTCGCCGCGTCCATCAAAGCGAGGCACCTCCGCCTTGATCGGTGCTGTGATGCCGCCGGCGGCCAGGCGTCGTTCGACCGCGGACGTGAAGTCTCCTTCGACCGACCCACCGAAGGGCCCTTTGATCTTCAGCCCCAGCCATTCCGGCGGGTTGTGACTGGCGGTGATCACGAGAGCCCCAAGGGCCTTGCGCTCCACCACGGCCCAGCTGCAGGCCGGCGTGGGGACCGCGCTGTCGGTGAGTAGGGGCTCGAGTTCACATCCCCGCACCGCGGCGGCGATGGCTTCCGCCAGTTCGGGGGCCAGAAAACGCCGGTCGTAACCGATCACCACCGTTCGGCTGCTGAGGCCTTCGGGGGCGCGATGCGCCAGTTCCTGGGCAGCGGCAGCGGCAACGGGCAATAACCGCTCCACCGTGATGTCGACGCCAATGATCCCGCGCCAGCCATCGGTGCCGAACTTGATCGGGGCTGGGCTTAAGGGGAGGGGAGCCGATGCCATGGCACAGCCTGTACTTCACTCGATTTAGCAGCTGGCAGCCGTAGGGTCGGCGGATGGGTGACACCCCGCCTGCCGACAACGCCCTCACCGACCGCTTGCTGCGCAGTTGGCTGCGTTGCCGTCGCAAGGCCTGGCTCGATTGCCACGGGGATCCAGCTGAGCGGCGCTGGACCGCCCACCGCAACCTGCTGCTGGACGATCAGCAGCGCTGTTTTGTGGCCCTGCTGCCTCGCAAGCCAGGCCATGGGATGGCCGCCTGTGCTGCTGGTGCCGAGGCCGTGGTGGGTGTTCGCCTGAAGGGTCTGGGCCCTTCTGGGGAGCCGTTGGAGGCGCATCCTCCGCTGCTGCTGCGGGTCAAAGGCCAGAGCCGCTGGGGCGATTTCGCCTATCAACCGGTGCTCGCTCGGCAGGGCCGTCGCACCACCCGTGAACATCAGTTGCCCCTGGCTTTGATGGCTGTTCTGCTCGAGCAGGAGCAACAGGGCGATGTCCCCTCCATGCTCGTGCTCGGCGGTGGCGGCCGGCGACTGGAACAGGAGCGGGTTCATCTGTCCAAGGCCCTGCACCGACAGTTGTCGGAAGCGTTGCGGAAACTGCGTGTTGACCTCGAGCGGTCAGACCCCCCTCCTCTGGCCGCCGACCGGCGCAAGTGCTCACTTTGCAGCTGGCGGGTGTCCTGCAACGCCGTGGCTGCGGAAGAAGGGCATCTGAGTGAGGTCAGCGGCATCGGGGCCAAGCGGCGCGAGATGTTGCTGGAGCTGGGGATTCGCGGCCTGTCTGATCTGGCCGTGGCTGATCCGTTGCAGCTTGCAGAGCGGCTGCAACGCTTTGGCGAGCAGCATGGTGAGGTGGCCGCATCCCTGGTGGCTCAGGCCAGGGCGCAGCGGGATGGTCGCGTGGACCGTTTGGACGCCGCAGTAGCGCTTCCGGAACTTCAGGACTGCCAGGGTGTGTTGCTCTACGACATCGAATCCGATCCCGACGCCCGTCACGACTTTCTCCACGGTTTCCTGGTCTTGCCCAGAACTCCAAGTGGGAACTGGGATCTGGAGTCAGCGGCGTATCACCCGATCTTGGCTTTGGCGGAGCACGGTGAAGCCCGTTGCTGGCTGCGGCTGCAACGGCTGCTGAATCGCTATCGGGCTTGGCCGATCCTCCACTACGGGGAGACAGAAAGCCTGGCCTTGAGGCGCATGGCCGAGCGGCAGGGTGCCGCTGAGGCCGAGGTGCTGCAGCTTCGTCAGCGGTTGGTGGATGTGCATGCCCGGGTGCGGCGTCATTGGCGCCTGCCGCTGGCCAGTTACGGCCTTAAAGCCGTCGCGGCTTGGCAGGGGTTCCACTGGAGTCAGGCCGGCGTGGACGGGGCCCGGGCCCTGCTCTGGTGGCGGCAGTGGCAGGGCGAAGGTCCTGATCGACGCGGCAACCGGAACGGGCTGCGCTGGATCTTCGATTACAACCGTGATGACTGCCTGGCCACCTGGGCCGTTGCTGCCTGGTTGCTTCAACAGGATCAGGCGTCGGGATCCTGAAACGCCTCAGGTCGGCGGATCTGGAGTTGTTCTCCGTTGGGTCCCTCCAGCGTTTCTGTGCCAAGGCACTGGCGGCGTACCAGGGCAAGCCCAACCCATCTGCCGTCGCGTTCGAGAGCACTGGTGATCACCCCGGCCCGCTCGCCATTCAGCGTGAGCTTTGCCGTTGGCGAGAGCGCACTGCTGCAGCTCCAACAGCGCAGCTGTTGTTTCACCCCCGCTTGGCCGATGAGTTTGGCCATCGTTTCCTGGCCCAAATAGCAGCCTTTCTCTGTGCTGATTCGAGCGACCAGTCCAAGTTCCAGGGGGTTGGTGTCGCCATTGAGTTCACCAGGCCCTGGGGGAAAGCCGCTCTGGAGCCGCCAGTGCTCCAAAGCCCCCGCGCTGGCTGGCTCCTCTGATGCCCAAGGCTCTTGCAGTGCTGCATCCGGATCGCACCACACCGCAGCAGCCTTGGGCTCCAGCCACTGCAGCCGGCGCAACTGGCCCAGGGGTTGGAGGCGAACCCGGTCGGCGGGAAAGATCACCTGATCGAAGCCGGCATGAACGGCAGTGGCCTCTCCCGCCAGAACGATCACATCGGCTCCTTCCGCATCCAAACGAAGTTCCAGCACGGCCCGCAGGCGTCCCGTTGCGGTCAGCCAGCAGGTTTGAAGGAGATCCCCGGTTTCGAGTGCGTTGAGGTCAGCACTGGTCTGACCCTGGAGAAACTGGCGTGCCCCGCTGCCGTTCAAGCGCAGCCAGGGAACCAGGGCGTCCCAAAACAGCTTGCTCATGCCGGCGTGAAGGCAGCGATTTCAGACAGCTTGTAGAGGCTGATCAGCTCAAGATCGTCGGCCGTCATGGCGGCGTCACCCCCTTCCTCCCGATCGACGATGGTGACGACCCGGTTCACCTTGTAACCGGCGTCGCGCAGCTGCCGGACCGCCTTGAGGGAAGAGCCCCCGGTGGTCACAACGTCTTCCAGCACGGTGATCAGGGCCCCGGTGGCGGGGAGTGGGCCCTCCAGCCAGGCTCCGGTGCCGTGGCCTTTGGCTTCTTTGCGCACGATCAAAGCATCCAGGTCCCGACCCCGATCGGCGGCGGCCATGGCAACACCGCTCACCAGTGGATCTGCTCCGAGGGTGAGACCAGCCACGGCCACCGCATCAGCTTCAACGTGCATCAGCATGGCCCGGCTGATCAAGGCCAGGCCGGAGCCGCTCAGGCTTACGGGTTTGCAGTTCACGTAGTGCTCGCTCTTGCGGCCTGAGGCAAGGGTGAAGTCTCCGCGCCTGTAGGCCAGGGTGGCCAGGCGGTTCAGCAGTTGCTCCCGCTCAGTCGGGACACTCGACGATTCAGGCATGGGACTGGCCGCGCTTCGCAGATGTCCTTAGTTTGCGCGTAGAGCTGTTTCATCCGGTGCTGCTGCGCTCGTTCTTTCGCTCGGGATTGCTGTTGCTCGCCGGTCCATCGGTGCTGGCAGGCCCGTTGGTCTGCACCACCAGCGTCGAGGCGCCTCCACCCGGCAGTGGTTCCGCGCCCGTTGAGGTGACGGTGTGTCATCCCACGGAGACCACCAGTGAGCTGATCAACCGTCGTTTTTACACCTGGACGTCACCGATGGCCCGGGGTGTGGATCCCCTGCATCAACTGACTGATTTTCTGGGGATTGCCGTTGGAGGCATTGAGGGCAATCGGCTGATGGGATTCGGCTTCCCTGACCAGACCCTGATCTGGGATGGCTCTGCGCTGCAGAACACGACGGGAGCTTTGCTTGAGGAGCAGAGTCCGCCGCTGCCGATGCGAACCCGGGATCTTGAGAGCGGCTTTAACGGCAGCCTGGCGGTCAGCGACGCCAATGAAGCCGTGCTGGA
Organism: Synechococcus sp. BS301-5m-G53; assembly: GCA_016779825.1. Lineage (GTDB taxonomy): Bacteria > Cyanobacteriota > Cyanobacteriia > PCC-6307 > Cyanobiaceae > Parasynechococcus. Next base: position 14,544 of record JADHMX010000001.1, read on the forward strand.
GTCGCCCGCGGTGGATGACTTCCCCGACGTGACGCCCCTGTGGTAACACTCTCCTCGAGGGGGTCTAGCAATCTGGTGAATGCAGCGAACTCATAATTCGCCTAAGGCGAGTTCGATCCTCGCGACCCCCATTTCCCCCTGTTAATGCGGCTTCTCCTGCTGGCTGTCCTGCTTGTTCTGCCGGCCTTCTTTGCGGCTGCAGAGGTGGCCCTTTTGCGGCTTCGCCCCAGTCGAGTTGAGGTGTTGGTAGAGGAAGAGCAGGCTGGGGCCCGTTCCATTCAGCGTCTGCAGCGACGTCTGCGGCGTGCCTTGCTGGTCTCTCAGCTGGGTGCGACCCTTGCTCTGGTGGCCCTGGGCTGGGCCGGCCGAGGTCTGGGGGGGCGGCTCTGGTCGGATGGCTCCGGGGGTGTGGCCTGGCGCGACACGGCACTGTTCCTCATCATCGTTTTGCTGGCCACCTTGGTGGCCGGTCTGTTGCCCAAGGCCTGGGTGCTGAACCGTCCGGAATCCTCGGCGCTTCGACTGGTGCCGTTGCTGGAGGTGGTGATGCGCTGTCTGGCGCCGCTGCTCAACCTGCTTGAGGCGCTGGCGGGCCTGTTGATGCGCCTGCTCGGCCTGGCTCCCCAGTGGGATGTTTTGGTGCCAGCTCTTTCAGCTGGTGAACTGGAAACCCTGGTGGAATCCGGCCGGGTTACGGGGTTGTTCCCCGATGAGAAAAACATCCTGGAAGGCGTCTTTGCCTTGCGGGACACCCAGGTGCGGGAGGTGATGGTGCCGCGCTCCGGGATGGTCACCCTGCCGGCCACGGTCCGTTTCGCCGAAATGATGGAAGCCGTGCATCACACCCGTCACGCACGCTTTCCGGTGATCGGCCAGTCGCTGGATGACGTGCGTGGCGTGCTGGATCTTCGCCAGATGGCCGAACCGATCGCACGGGGAGATCTCCAGGCCGATTCGCTGCTCGAGCCCTATCTCCAGCCTGCGGTGTCCGTACTGGAAACCTGCACCCTGGCGGAACTGTTGCCGATGATCCGCAGCGGTCAGCCGCTGCTGCTGGTGGTGGATGAGCACGGCGGCACCGAGGGGCTGGTCACCGCAGCGGATCTCACTGGAGAAATTGTTGGAGATGAGGATCCGGGCGAGACCGATGAACCGGATCTGCTGGAGGAGAAGGATTGCCCGGGGGTCTGGCTGGTAGCGGGCGATCTGGAGATCTTCGAGCTCAACCGACAGCTCGACCTCGATCTGCCCGAGGCGGATGACCATCACACCCTGGCGGGCTTCCTGCTGGAGCGGCTCCAGCACATTCCATCCGCCGGGGAAGCGCTGCATTTCAACGGCCTGCAGTTCGAGATCACGGCCATGGCAGGGCCGCGGATTGAGCGGGTCCGGCTTGTTCTCTCCAGTTCAGAGGATGATTCCGACTGAAGGCCGATAGTCTTCCCCCAATCCACCGCCCGTGCTGATGTCTCCCGACCCCATGGTCCCAGTCAAGGTCGGGGTGATTGGCATCGGCAACATGGGCTGGCATCACGCCCGGGTGCTCAGTCTTCTGCGGGATGCCGATCTCGTGGGGGTTGCAGACCCCGATGCCGAGCGCGGAAAGCTCGCCACCGAGCAATTTGGCTGCCGCTGGTTCGCCGACTACAACGCGATGCTCTCCGAGGTGGAGGCCGTCTGCATTGCTGTTCCCACCCTTCTTCACCACACCGTCGGCCTCGCCTGTCTGAGGGCGGGTGTGCACGTTCTGATCGAAAAGCCGATTGCGGCCAGTCAGGACGAAGCCACTGCGCTGATCGAGGCCGCATCAGCGGCGGGTCGCCTGCTGCAGGTGGGTCACATTGAGCGGTTCAATCCTGCGTTCCGTGAACTCACCAAGGTGGTGGCCAACGAGGAGGTGGTGGTTCTTGAGGGGCGTCGCCACAGCCCCCACTCCGATCGGGCCAATGACGTCTCCGTGGTGCTGGATCTGATGATCCATGACATCGACCTTGTGCTGGAGCTGGCCAAGGCACCTGTGGTGCGTCTTGCCGCTGCTGGCGGTCGCAGTGCTGAAGGCCCGATCGATTACGTCAACGCCACGCTGGGCTTTGAGAACGGTGTGGTGGCCAGCCTCACGGCCAGCAAGATGAGCCACCGCAAAATCCGCAGCCTCAGTGCTCACTGCCGCTCCAGCCTGGTGGAGACGGATTTTCTCAACCACACCCTGCACATCCATCGCAGGGCTCATGAGTGGTACTCCGCCGATCACGGTGAGCTGCTGTACCGCAATGACGGCTTCATCGAGGAGGTGAGCACCACCTCGATCGAACCCCTTTACGCCGAGCTTGAGCATTTCCTCCAATGCGTTCGCGGCCGTGAAACCCCTGCGGTGGATGGTCTTCAGGCGTCGCGTGCCCTCAAGCTGGCAGACCTTATCGAGCAGGCGGTTGAACACCCGGATACGGGGGCGCCCCTGTCTGCGCCGATCTAATCAGCCTGATCAGATCGTTGGGGATCAGACCAGTCCTTCCTGTTCCGCCAGCTCCCGCAATGCCGTGATCTGCCAGCGACGGCAGTCACCAGGTGAGGAGCCATAAAACATTCCCCAGGCCTGGGCTTTGTGCTGTGGGTAGCTCTCCGGACGGAGGGACGGATGGCTCTGTTGCCAGCCCACCCGCACCGCGTGACCGATCACCACGTCGAGGGCAAGGTCATCGTCGAAGCGCACCTCCGGATTGGCTTCGACAAACGCCATGAGTGAGAGCAGGCATTCGCTGCAGAGTTGGCGGTATTCCGGGGCCTTGATCCGACTGAGTAGATGGTCGACCTGAGCGGCGAAATTGCGCTCGCCCGGTGTTTTCTCGAGGATGAGGCGGCTGTTGAGTCGATTGCGCCGTTCCAGCTTGTCGCCGATCACCAGGCCGCGGCAGTGTTGCAGCAGCGACCAAATGCCGGCATAGAAATCGCGGGGAACTTTCTGGAGTGACCCCAGGCGGATGCGGTGTTGAAGCCAGCCGCCCCCACCGGGTGTTTCCTCCAACGGGTCGGGAACCGACCACTGCACCCGGCCGCTGACGTGCAGCTGTTCGCCGCGTTGCAGGGCAGCCCTGGCATGCTCCACATCGCCAAGCACGGCGCGTAAACGCCTGCGGATGGCATGGGGCGCCTCGCTGCAGAGGGCTTCAAAGGCTTCGTCCTGACTGAGGGTTTTCTCCACGGCCAGCTCCGATGTCAGCAGCAGCATCAGCTGCCCCAGTTGGAGGGTGAGGCTGCCCTTGAGCAGGGCTGGCTCCCGCCGCGCCACGCTGTCGAGGGCGAGCAGGAGTTCCTGTTCAAGCATGCGTTCACGGCCGTCAATGCCACTGGTGCTCTCAATCCGTTCGGCGATGGCGGCGCTGTCCATGGGTTGGCGGAGCCGGGAGTCGCCGGTGTAGTTGCGCCCCACGACCACCTGTTTCTGGCGGACGAGAAGGTCGGTCAGGGCATCTTCTAGCTGGGGATGCACCATCCCCATGGCGCCGGCACAACGTCGCACCACATTCCAGTCTTCACAACGCAAGCCCCGTTGATAGACCTCCTCGAGCAGGTCGCGCAGGCTCACCGTTTGGCCCTCGGGGCTGCATTGAATCCCCTGGGGGCCGAGACGCCGCTGCAGCAACTCGAGCACTTCGGCCTGTTCATGCAGTAGCGCACTGCTCCAGAGGCGCTGGCTCAGCTGTTCGATCGGGGTGTCATCCAGCTCCTGCTCCTCTGCGGCGGTCAGATCCCGTAGATCGGTGGCGTCGCGCAGAACGTGCTGGGACTGCCCTGATCTTCGGACGGGTTTCTGCTGCAGCGGAGGCAGCTGCACCTCTTGCCCCTGATCCACCATCTGGCTGAGGCAGCCCAACCGGACGGGGATGCTTTCAACGACTCCGCTTCCGAGTTGCCGGGCCAGTTTGAGGACGACGTCACGATGCTGCTTCAGAGCCGCTTCGCGGATGGGAATCACCAGAAGGGGTAGTCCTGCGCCGCGCCAGTGCCGTTGCAGCAGATGCAGCTCGTCCACAACGCTTTCCAGCAGCTCTTCAGGGTCATCGGCCAGATAGCTGCTGCGGTCTTCGAGCACGGATGGGGTGAACACGCTGATGGCACCGTCCTGGCGGTAGACCCGAGCGGTGTCCTCGGTTTCCACCCGGTGCCCCGCCGGGCGTCCACTGAGTTCAAGCCGCGGGTTGGTCCCTGCGGCTTTCAGCCTTTGCTTCAGCTCGTCGGACGACAGCACGGGAATCATCGTGCTTGGGTCGAGCGGCACCTCTGCAGCCAGCAGTTCCTGGCGCACGGCATCCGTTTCGGGCGCCATCGCCACCAGAACCGCTTCAGCGCCGAGGTGCTGCGGCTCCCTGCGGCCACAGGGGTCAATGTCCTCGGGGCGGATCAAATCGTCGAGCAGCATTTCCCCCAGCCAGACGAGGCTCTGGGTCCAGATCAGCGGCAGGTTGGTGTTGGCCACCCGCTCCTGGCTGCCTGGATTCAGTCGTTCCTGATCGACGGCACTGGCAGGGACCTGGTAGAGCTCGGGATAGAGACGTTCTCCGTCCTGTTCAACGGCCAGGGTCTTGAGCTGGCTGTGCAAGCGCCGGGCCTCCTCCCAGCGTTCTTCGCAGCAGGCGGTGACCAGTTCGAAGGCCAGAAACAACGGCCACTCCGACTCGATCCCTTCAAAGACAGCGAGCTCCTCAGGTTCGTAGTGCAAACGGGTGATGTCTTCCACCACCGTCTGGTGGCCATCACGAAGGAAGCGTTTGTAGCCGTAGGCCCCGCCAAGTTCCCGTCGAATGCGACGGCCGGTGCGCTCCGCCAGGGCAGCATCTTCCACCGCCCAGGCGGGATAACCAATCACGGAGAGACAGGCACTGTCGGCTTCCTTGCTGGCGGATTCCCGTGGCAAGAGGCCTTGAAGGGCGCGACGGAGGCGCACGATGGCCCCCTGGGGAATCAGCAGGATGCAGCTGCCGTCGCCATGGGGGCCGTAGAGGTCCAGTCCATCGAGCGCCTCCAGGGCGGCTTTGGCCATGCCGATCGAGCTCGCATTGCGCTCCGGCAGGCCATTGTTGCCTTTGTCACCGCGTTCCCAGATCCCGTAGTCGGGGGTGCGGTAAGCCCTGGCGATGTAGTGCACCAGGTTTTGGAGGAAATCCACTTCGTCACGGCTCTGCACCACGGTGCAACCGCCCTTGGTCAATTGCGCCAGCTGCAGCAGAAACAGCGAGGTGGCATCCAGTTGAAGATGGCCCCAGGCGTCATCAGCCACCACCGGTTCGCCGGTGCAGCTGTCGTACTTGGCGTGGAGGGCATCGAGGGGATTGAGGCTCTCTTTGAAGCGCTCCACTTTGCTGGCTTGCCGCATCATTGAGCGCATCAGGCCGCGCATGAGCGCCACCACCCGCTGCTCCAGTTCCCAGGCGCGTCGGCTGTTCTGCCCCTGTTGACGGCGGTGGGCCATGGCTAGTCCCCAGACGCACTGCACCGAATAGACGCAGTCCCGCACCCAGGCATCCCCGTAGTTGCCATGGATGGTGTGGGCGGTGCTGGCGGGGAGAAGGCCACTGATCGGATCCTGCCGATCGAGAACCACCCGTTGGATGGATTGATCCAGACGCTGAAGGGGTGTGGCGAGGTCCTGCGGAAGGGTTTCCGTCGTCGTCACAACCATGCCCTCGTGCATCACCACCCCTAAATTCTCCAACGCAGCCCTTCGGCCATGGACTCTGTCAGCACCACTCCCGATGATCGTCGCCGCTGTCAGGTGCTCGGTGTGCCAGTGGATGCCTGCCGCGATGTCTGTGCTGCAGCCCTAGGCCTGCATGCCCGGGGTGGAGGACGCATCGTCACCTTGAACGCTGAGATGACGATGTCTGCGCGGGCGGATGCGGCTTTGGGCCAAGCGATTGCAACGGCTGATCTGGTGATCCCCGATGGTGCGGGTGTGGTCTGGGCCCTGGGTCGTCAGAAGGTCCGGGTCGTCAAAACAGCAGGGATTGAACTGGCCTGGACCTTGCTGGAGTACGCCGCAGCCCATCAATGGCGTGTGGCCTTGGTGGGGGCGTCGCCAGAGGTGATGGCAACGCTGCGCGCGGAGTTGCCACAACGCATCAGCGGGCTCAACCTGGCGCTGGCGGTGGACGGCTATCAAGCTCCTGAGGCCTGGCCAGGCATTGAAGCTCAACTCAAGGGCTTGAAGCCTGATCTCGTTCTGGTCGCCCTGGGTGTGCCGCGACAGGAGACCTGGTCTGAACGCGTGGCCTCCGGTCAGTCCGGACTTTGGATGGGTGTGGGCGGCAGTTTTGATGTTTGGGCCGGCACCAAAAAGAGAGCACCCGGCTGGATGTGCCGGATGCAGCTGGAGTGGTTGTATCGGCTTATCCAGGAACCGTCCCGCTGGCGACGCATGTTGTCGCTTCCAGCCTTTGCTTTGAACGTGATTCGGATGGGCTGAGGCTTCAGCGGAAGCCCACAGAGGCCTGCCAGACAAAGGCCAGCAGCAGGAAGAAGACGGGGATCAACGGAAGGATGTCGATCAGCGGAGAGAAGGCCTGATAGGCCTCGGGCAGCTGTGCCAGCAGGTCGAGGGTAAAGGCGGCCATCCCTTGCATCAAAAAGGCGTTGAGCTGGACGCTACCACGTGTGATGGGCTGGTGAGTCTGGCTCCCAGGGAGCGAAATCCTCTGAAAAACAGCCGTCGCGAATCGCCTGCGCCATGGCTGAGGTGAAACGCACCAGCTGGGTGATGTTGTGAATGCTCAGCAAGGTGAGGCCCAGCAGTTCTTCACTGCGAATCAGATGATGCAGGTAGGCCCGAGTGTGTCCGGTGCAGGCCACACAGGAGCAGGTCGCATCCAGGGGTGTGTGGTCATGGCGGAAGCGGGCATTGCGCAGGTTCCAGCGTTCGCCGCCCACAAGTGCAGTGCCATGACGGCCGAGTCGGGTGGGCAAGACGCAGTCGAACAAGTCGATCCCGTTGGCCACAGCGATGGCCATCTCGCGCAGGGTGCCGATGCCCATCAGGTAGCGCGGCTTGTCTGTGGGGAGCAGGGGAGTGACATCGCGCACAATGCGATGCATCTCGTCCACGGGCTCGCCGACGCTGACGCCACCGACAGCGATTCCCGGCAGATCAAAGGAGGCGACGGCCCGCGCACTCTCCCGTCGCAGATGCGGGAAGCAGCCGCCCTGAACGATGCCGAACAGGGCCTGGTCCTCGCGGGTGTGGGCCGTGACGCAGCGCTCGAGCCAGGCATGGGTGCGGCGACAGGCATCGATGACGTCGTTTTCCGTTGCCGGATACGGCGGGCATTGGTCGAAGGCCATGGCCACATCCGCCCCAAGGGCCATCTGGATCCGGGTGGCATGCTCCGGTGTCATGTCGATGGTGCGTCCATCGCGGGGGTTACGGAACACCACGCCGCGATCATCGATTTTGTTGAGGTCCCCCAGGCTGAACACCTGAAAGCCGCCGGAGTCGGTGAGCATCGGGCCGTCCCAGCCCATGAACCGGTGCAGGCCGCCGGCCGCCGCCACGATCTCCTCGCCGGGTTGCAGATGCAGGTGGTAGGTGTTGGAGAGCACCATCTGAGCCCCCGTGCGCCCCAGTTGCTCCGTGCTGATGCCCTTGACGGTGGCCAGGGTTCCCACCGGCATGAAGCGTGGCGTGTGCACCGGCCCATGCGGGGTTTCAAAGGTGCCGCACCGTGCTGCTGTGTTGGCGCAATGCGCGTTGATCTCGAAGCCGAACACGGCTGATCTGCCCCTGCAATGACCCTACGGTGAGGACTGATTGCCTCCTTCGCGCCATTCCCAGGATTGTTCCGCCCTGGCTGTCTGATCTAGCGGGAGCCTGGATCTTTTACACGGTGCTGCCCGCATGGCCCTGGCCGCAGCCATCGTTTCAGCGCATTGCCCGTTTCGCCCCCTGGATGGGGCTGCTGATCGGTGCCCTGCAGGGGCTGCTCTGGATTGGTTTGTCCGGCCTGGGTTGGCCTCCTGCTGCCTGTGCCCCTTGCGTGGTGGCTCTCGGCATCCAACTCAGTGGTGGGTTGCATCACGACGGCTTGATCGACACGGCGGATGGCCTCGGGGCTCCTGCCGAGCGGCGGCTGGAGGCCATGGAGGACAGCCGGGTGGGCGCCAGTGGCGTGTTGGCTCTTGTGATGGTGCTGCTGCTGCAGGTGGCAGCGTTGATCCAACTGGGTGGGCAGGCTCCGCTGGGGCTTTGCCTGGCTGCGTTCTGGGCCCGGGTGGCGCCGCTCTGGGCCATGGCACGTTTCGACTATCTCCGCGCCGATGGAACCGCTGCGTTTCATCGCGACCACGCCAGGCCGCTCTGGGATGTTCTGCCCACTGTGCTGGTGGTGGTTCTGCTGGCTGGGCGGGTGGCGCCCCTGCCCCTTCTCCTGGGAGCTCCGGTGGCGATCCTGGTTGCCCAGAGCCTCGGGCGGCGCCTGGGGGGGCACACCGGTGACAGCTATGGAGCGGTTCTTGTGCTCACCGAGATGATCACGTTGTTTGGCCTGGCGTTGCTTCTGCCGGCCAGCTGAGGACGAAGGCATTGCCCTGAGCGGGCAGTCCCGGAGCAATCGTGGACGGTTCCACGCAGAGCCTGAGGTTGCGGCCCTGTTGCTCAGCCAGGGAGCGTGCGAGGGCGAGTCCAAGGCCGGTGCCCGCCCGGTCCTGACCGGTGGACCCGCGCGCTCCGCGCTCGAAAATCAGATCGCGTTCCTCCAGGGGGATCGGCGGTCCGTTGTCCCAGACGCAGAGCCCATCGGGCAACAGGCACAGCCCCACGATGCAACCCGCTGGGCTGTAGCGGAAAGCGTTCTCAAGCAGGTTGGCGACGATTTCCGCGATGGTGCCGTCCTGGGACGGCTGATCAATCCACTGGGGCCATTGCTGCGGCCCCTGCCAGGGGCGGCCCTGCAGGCTTGCCGTTGCTTCCGCCCGCTCCACCAGAGGCATCAGCAGCGTTTGCATGGTTGCCTCGCCTTCGGCAGGGCCGGGGGGCAGCAAGGTGGGGCCAAGGGGCTCCTGTTGCGGCAGACGTTGCTGCCCGAGGCCCTCGAGCACGTCGATGTACTGGCCGAGTTGGCGTTGCTCCGAGAGCATTCCCTCCACAAGTGCACGGTGGGAGCTGTCTGGTTCCAGCCGCCGCAGCAGCAGCTGGGCGTAGGTGCGCAGGGCCGCCAGTGGATTGCGCAACTGGTGCACGAGGGTGCGCAGTTGATCGTTCTGTTGGCTGAGTTCCTGGCGCAGTTGCAGGCATTCCAGGTCTCGCCCCAGGGCGTGACTGATGGCGGCAGCACTGCGCCGCATTCGTTGGTCCAGGGTCAGCGTCCAACTCCGTCGCGGATCCAGATCGGCGCGCAGGGCCCCCAGGATCAGGCCGGCATCCTGGAGGGGATACCAGCGCCGACTCTGGTGCGGCAGGCGCAGGTTCGGGTCGGCGTCGGCAGGGGGAAGAGATCGTTTATTGGCAGACCATTGCCGGATCAGCAGCAAGGGCGGGCCTTGCTGATTGGGTGGCGCACTGACGTACAGCCCCAGATGCTGAATGCCTTCTTCGGCGGTTAGATCAGCCAGCTGTTGATCGGTGAAATCGAAGAATCGATCGGTGAGCTGCATCAGTTCCGGACGATCAATTCAGGTGCTTGGGCAAGCCTGCGCCAGGGGGACTTGAAAAATCTGGGAAAAGTCTTAAGATCCTCTTATCGACCGAGACGCTGTTCATCATGAACAGACGTCCGCCAGCCCTCACAAAGGTTGCAATTGCTTTGCAACCAAAGCTACAGCAGAGGTTGCAGTGTCCTCAGCTGGTTCCCGCTTGGGTGTTGGCGTCCTGCCGGTGATTGTGGTGTGTCTGCAATTGCCTTGACGCTCCCCTTGCGTCTGGCGTTTTCGCGCCGACCGCACCTGTTTGTTCTGACGATCCACCCCGTTCTTCCTTTCGTACCGGAGCCCTTCCATGTCCAAGAAGCGCAAGCGCATTAGCCGTCGTCGTCTGGCAGGTCAGCGGGTCCTGGCCCATGTGCCAACCCATCACCTTGAGACCGGTGAGTACAAGCCTGTTACGGCGGCGCGTCGCTACATCGCTGAGGCCGCAATGGTGCCTCCGGCTCTGCTGAACGTGCGCCGCAACGAGCACACCACCGACCGCTTCTTCTGGGGTGAGAAGGGTCTGTTCAGTGCCCAATACGCCGAAGAGAATCATTTCCTCTTCCCTTCATTGCGCTCGATTGTTGATTCCATCGGCGAAGACAAGCTCTTCGAGGGCCTCGAGCTTGGCGCTGATGATTGGGAGGAAATGGAGGAGTACGAATACGCCTTCGTTTGATCAGGCGTTCTCCAGAACTCTCTCGATAAACCTCAGGATCGGCTGCACTGTCTCGTCAGGGATGGTGTGGCCGTTTTTAAATGGAAGCGTCTGACATCGCTCGGGCTGCAACTCCGATGCGATCGCTTGCATCGCCTGGAACGGCACCACGGGATCGTCTGATCCGTGCATCAGCAACATGGGGGGATGCTCCTGCGCTGGAGCCCAGTTGGGGTGTGGATAGCCGCTGCAGCTGATCACCCCGGCCACGGGCAGGGCGCAGCAGCAGTCCAGGGCCATGGCTCCCCCTTGGGAAAAGCCGAACACCACCGTGTGATCCAGTTCAAGGCCTGAACTGCTCAGGCTCTGCAGTTGAGCCTTGAGGCGCTTAACGGCCGCGGGTACGGCGTCCCACTGGGCTGGGAACAGGCCATACCACTGGCGTCCTCCCGGCTGGTCGGGATGGCGTTCAGGCGCCTCAAGGCACACCACATCAAGGGTTTTTGAGCACTCGCGCGCCAGGCGATCGCCCAGGGGCTTGAGATCCTCTCCATTGGCTCCCCAGCCGTGGAGCAGCACAAGCCGGCCATCCATGGGACATCAACATCACTGCTGCGTAGGTTGGCTCACGACCCAGTCACGACCCTTCGATGGCTCCTGTCGCTCTGCTGAGTGTTTCCGATAAGTCCGGGCTGGTGCCCCTGGCGGAGGCCCTGCATCGGACCCATGGCTATCAGCTGCTCTCCAGTGGGGGCACAGCCAAGGTGCTCGAGCAGGCAGGTCTTCCAGTGACCCGTGTTTCGGAGCACACCGGGGCCCCAGAAATACTTGGTGGTCGTGTGAAAACGCTCCATCCAAGGGTGCATGGCGGAATTCTGGCCAAGCGGGGTGAAGCGTCCCACCAAGCCGATCTTGAGCAGCAGAACATTGCCCCCATCGATGTGGTGGTGGTCAACCTCTATCCCTTCCGCGAAACGATCGCTCGGCCTGATGTCACCTGGGATCAGGCGATCGAGAACATCGACATCGGTGGTCCCGCCATGGTGCGGGCGGCCGCCAAAAATCATGCCGATGTGGCTGTTCTCACCAGCCCTGACCAATACGACCGTCTGTTGACCGCCATGGCGGAGTCTGGAGGGAGCGTGCCTTCGGAGCTGCGGCGCCAACTGGCCCTTGAAGCGTTCCAGCACACTGCTTCGTACGACACGGCGATCAGCCGCTGGATGGCTGAGCAAAACGTAGCGGACGACAGCCCCTGGCTGGAGGCGGTGCCGCTGCGGCAGACCCTGCGGTACGGCGAAAATCCCCACCAGAAAGCGCGCTGGTTTAGCCATCCCAAACAGGGTTGGGGTGGAGCCATTCAGCTGCAGGGTAAGGAGCTGAGCACCAACAACCTTCTGGATCTCGAGGCGGCCCTCGCCACGGTGCGGGAGTTCGGCTACGGAGCCGACGGCTCCGCACCGGCGTCGCAACCCGCGGCCGTGGTCGTCAAGCACACCAATCCCTGTGGAGTAGCGATCGGGGCTTCGATTCCTGCCGCACTGACGCGGGCTCTGGATGCCGATCGGGTGAGTGCCTTCGGCGGCATCATCGCCATGAACGGTGTGGTGGAAGCCACGGCGGCCCGTGAGCTCACCAGCTTGTTTCTGGAATGTGTTGTTGCACCGGGTTTCACCCCCGAAGCACGGGAGGTGCTGGCTGCCAAGGCGAATCTGAGGCTGTTGGAGCTGGCTCCTCAGGCCATCGATGCGGCTGGCCCCGATCACGTGCGAAGCATCTTGGGTGGCCTCCTGGTTCAGGATCTCGACGACCAGGCGATCACGCCGGACGACTGGACCGTGGCCAGTCAGCGCCCGCCCACACCGCAGGAAAAGCTGGACTTGGAATTTGCCTGGCGCTTGGTGCGTCACGTGCGCTCGAACGCCATCGTCGTGGCCCGGGATGGGCAGAGTCTTGGCGTGGGGGCTGGGCAGATGAATCGGGTGGGCTCAGCGCGGATCGCCCTGGAGGCGGCCGGTGAGAAAGCCCAGGGGGCGGTGCTGGCCAGTGATGGCTTCTTCCCGTTTGACGACACGGTGCGTCTGGCCGCAAGCCATGGCATCACCGCCGTGATTCATCCCGGAGGAAGCATGCGCGATGGCGATTCGATCAAAGCCTGCGATGAGCTGGGTCTGGCGATGCAGCTCACGGGTCGCCGCCATTTCCTGCACTGACGCTGATGGGGGGCGGCGGCCCCCTAGCCTCGCGGCACTGAAGAGTCCCCTTCAATGCTCGCCACCCTTCCCTTCAGCCTCAATTTCGCTCACCCCCTCGCGGAGTGGGGCCTGCTCGCCGTTGGTGGTTGGGCCCTCTACCTCGGGATCAAGGCCAAGAAAACCCGCACCGGCACGCCAGAACAGCGCAAAGAGCTGGTGCCCAAAAAGTTTGCCCAGCGCCATTACCTCTGGGGCAGCATCTTGCTGGCCGTAATGACCCTCGGCACGCTGGGCGGCATGGCCGTCACTTATCTGAACAACGGCAAGTTGTTCGTCGGTCCGCACCTGTTGGTGGGTCTGACCATGACCGGGATGATCGCCGTTGCCGCTTCGCTCTCACCTCTGATGCAGCGGGGCAATCTGATCGCGCGCAAGGCTCATGTAGGCCTGAACATGGGCATGCTCACGCTGTTCCTCTGGCAGGCCGTCAGCGGTATGGAGATCGTCAACAAAATCTGGACCAATCGCTGAGGATTCTTCAGAAGGCTGCCCGCTGACGTGGTGGGCAGCTCAGACCATGGCTGGCATGGAAATCCTCCTGGACCTTCCAGGTCAGCCGACGGGAAATCTGGCGGACGATTTGCTTGAGCAGATGATCGCCGCTGCTCTGGACCAGCTGATCCGGAAGCATGGTGATCACCTTGGGCAGCCGGATCCAGACCTTGAGATCCAGATCCCATTTCACTGAAGTGTTCTCCTGTTCAGCAATGAGTCGCATTCCAGCGCGGAAGTCGACGTCGTAGTGATTGCGCAGGGCAAGGGACTGGGGCACCGTGCGGACGGTTTCGATGCGGTAGATCCCTTCCTCCTGCGGCAGCAGTCGCAAAGCGATCGTGGGCTCCACTTCGAAGCCAAAGTTGCCGAATCGCCCGAGGGTCAGGCTGTAGGACTGCCGATCGATGGCTTCGACCTGCATCGGACTGGCGCAACGTTCGAACCAGCTTTGATGGTCATCCAGGTAGCGGGCAACCACCGTTTGGGGTGCCAGCATCTGCATCGAATCCTCGAAGTGGCTGCTGTAGCAGCGCACTTGCGGATCGGCACCGTGAAGCTGATTGTCGGTTTCAGTGGGCGACAAGACCGTCACGGATGGGAAGCTGCCGGCGAAGGGCGAATTAAAGATGAACCAATGTAAAGCTGCTCGCGATTCAGTTTTCGCTCAATTGCATCAGTTTTTCGATTACCTCTTCCACGGCTCGGTCCGGTGTTGAGGCGCCGGAGGTGATTCCCACCCGAACGGGGCCCTGAGGCAGGAAATCGCCTTCACGACAGAGTTCGGCTGCCAGTGGTTTGTGCTCGATCGAATTGCTGCCCACGTCAATGCGCTCGGGCGTGTCGATGTGGAACGAGCGAATGCCGCGGCTGACGGCAATCTCCTGCAGGTGGGTGGTGTTGGACGAGTTGAAACCACCGATCACCACCATTAGGTCCAGCGGTTCATCCACCAGGGAGAACATGGCGTCCTGACGCTCCTGGGTGGCGTCGCAGATGGTGTTGAAGGCCAGGAAGTGGTCGTTGAGCTGGGTAGGACCGTATTTGCTCAACATTGTGCGTTCGAACAGGCGTCCGATCTCTTCCGTTTCGCTCTTCAGCATCGTGGTCTGGTTGGCCACACCCAGACGTTCGAGGTCCCGATCGGGATCGAACCCTGGAGAGCAGGCTTTGGCAAAGCGTTTGATGAACTCATCACGGTTGCCGTTGCCGAGGATGTAATCGGCAACGTACTGGGCTTCCTCCAGATCGAGCACCACCAGATAGGTGCCGGCAAATGAGCTGGTGGCCAGTGTTTCCTCGTGCTTCACCTTGCCGTGAATGAGCGAGGTGACGGTGTGCTTTTTGTGTTTCTCCACGGTGTTCCACACCTTGGAGACCCAGGGACAGGTCGTGTCAACGATGTGGCAGCCCCGTTCGTTCAGCAACTGCATTTCCTGAACCGTGGCGCCAAAGGCTGGCAGGATCACCACATCGCCGGAGGTGACACCGGAGAAGTCCTTCACCCCTTGTTCGACAGGGATGAACTGCACATCCATCTCCCTGAGGTGATCGTTCACTGAGGGGTTGTGGATGATCTCGTTTGTGATCCAGAGGCGCTCGCTGGGGTAATGCCTGCGGGTCTCGTAGGCCATCGCTACGGCCCGTTCAACACCCCAGCAGAACCCGAAGGCTTCGGCTAGCCGGACGTTGAGCCGGCCGTGTTCCAGGCGGTAGCCGTTGTCCCGGATCGTGCCGATCAGGCCGCTCTGGTAAGCCTGCTCAAGACTTTCCGCCACTTCCTCAGCGCGCCCGAAGCCTCGCCGGTTGTAACGCTCGGAATGGTGGAGGGAGCGCTTGAAGGCGTGGGTGTCCATAGAGGGCGCTGGAGTGGAGGAACTCTATGTGGCCTGAAGCAGCGCGTCAGGCAGTAAAAAAGCCCGGCCAGTTGGCCGGGCTCGAAATCAACAGCTGAGCCGGAATGGAATCAGTTGTTGGTGGTGGAGAAACCGGCGTAGGCCTCCATTCCGTGTTCGCCGATGTCCAGACCTTCGGACTCTTCCTGTTCGGTGACGCGGATGCCACCGAAGAGGGCGCCGATGATCTGCCAGGCGATGAAGCAGGTGACCACAGTCCAGATGGCATAGGCGCCTGCACCCAGGGCCTGGATGCCGAGCTGGTCGATACCGCCGCCGACAAGCAGGCCAAGGCCGGAGCCATCGCCCTGGATGTCGTAGCCCCAGAGGCCAATCACGACCGTGCCCCACACGCCGCACACACCGTGCACGGAGAAGGCGCCGACGGGATCATCGATACCAACGGAATCAAGAGCGGCGACAGAGAAGACGACGATGATGCCGCCCACCAGGCCAGCCACCCAGGAACCCGTCAGGGTGAGATTGCCGCAACCGGCAGTCACGCTCACCAGGCCGGCCAGGATGCCGTTGATGATCATGGTGAGATCAGGCTTCTTGGAGGTGATCGTGGAGATCACCGTGGCGCCGATGGCACCACCAGCTGCACCGAGGGTGGTGGTGACGGCCACATAGGGAACCCACTGGTCCATGGCCAGCTGGGAACCGGGGTTGAAGCCGTACCAGCCGATCCAGAGGATCAGGGCGCCAAGGGTGGCGATGGACATGTTGTGGCCAGGGATGGCCTGAACCTTGCCGTCGACGTACTTGCCGATGCGGGGTCCAAGCAGCATGGCGCCGACGAGGCCGGCCCATGCGCCAACGGAGTGGACGATCGAGGAACCAGCGAAGTCGATGAAGCCCATTTCGCTGAGCCAACCACCGTTCCACTGCCAGCTACCGGCAATCGGGTAGATGACTGCGGTGAGCACCAGGGCGAAGATCACGAATTCGCCGAACTTGATCCGCTCAGCCACAAGACCGGACACGATCGTGGCTGCGGTTCCGGCGAAGGCCGCCTGGAACAGGAAATCAACGGTGGGAACCAGGCCGGCTTCGCTGATGGTCTCAGCGGTGACGGTCGGGTCGAAGAAGAGGCCCCCGAAATACAGCCAGCCGCCAAGGACGGAGTCGCCGTACATGAGGGAGTAGCCCAAGAACCAGTAGGCGGTCACCGCGAGGGCGAACACGAACAGGTTTTTGGCGAGGATATTGACGGCATTCTTTTGCCGGCACATGCCTGCTTCGACCATGGCGAAGCCGGCGTTCATGAAGATCACCAGGATGGTGGCGACCAGTAGCCAGAGGTTGTTGGCCAGGAAAGCAGCGGAGAGCTCAGGCAGCTCTTCGGCTTTGGCAGAGAGGGTGAAAATGCCAAGGCCCATGAGCGCCAGGGGCGCGCAGGCGAGCCAGGTGATGGCGCGGTTGGAGCTGAAACCTCTGATGCTCTTCAAGAGCAGCATCGGGCCTTCCAGGAGGCTGGCCTCCTGAAGGGTTTTGCGCCGCCGTTGCGGTGGCGCGTGGAATGCAGTTGTCATAAACGAGGGTGCAGAGCTGCGTGACACGCCCAGTTGTAACCAGACGAACCAGCCCACGCTGCCCCTCAGTCTCGTCTTTCTATGTTCGATCTGCTACCAAAATCAATCTAGGTGGACTAGGCGTGTCCCCTGCCAGTGCACTGCATCGGCGCTGAAGCTGAAACAACACGGCAACACCTCCACGCCGCTTTGGGTGGCCTGGCGAAACAGCTGCCCGTAGCGCGGATCGGCGCTGTCGCCGGGAGCAAAGGCGTTCACATCCGGGCGGCTGAGGCAGGGCACCAGCACAGCCCGCGCGTCCGGAAGCACCCCCATCAGCTCAATCAGATGCTTTTGCCCCCGTTCGGTCACCGTGTCGGGGAAGAGGGCCGTGCTGCCGTCGGTCCAGGTGGTGTTCTTCACCTCCAGGTAGATCGGTCGTTGATCGGGGTTCTGCTCGGCCGGCGTCAGCAGGAGGTCGATCCTGCTGCGTTTGTTGGTGCCGTAGGCCACCTCAGCGCGGATCCCCGCAATCAGGCCGAGTTGCGCCTCCAAGCACCCGGCTTCGATCGTGGCGCGAATCAGACGGTTGGGGAGGGCCGTGTTGATGCCAACCCAGCAGGGCTGGCCATCGGCGCCGGGCACTTCGGCTTGCTCCCAGGTCCAGGCCAGCTTGCGTTTGGGGGAGGGTGCGTGGCGCAGACGCACCCGTTGGCCAGGAATCAAGACCCCGGTCATCGGGCCGGTGTTGGCGCAGTGGGCGGTGACGGTGTCGCCGTTGCTCAGCTCCACATCGGCCAGGAAGCGTTTGTAGCGCTTCAGCAGCACGCCCTCCGTTAGGGGTTCAAAGCGCAGAAGGGCATCGCCCGGAGAGGGAAGGCCAGTCATGGCAGCAGCCGAGATTGGCCCATGGTCTCGTGTGGTGCCTCCACAATGCGCCCAATGCTGGGGGCCGAATGGCGCGTTCACTGAAGGGGATCGCACTGGTGGTGACCCTCGGCACCCTGCTGAGCAAGCTGGGTGGCCTGATTCGGCAGCTGGTGATCGCGGCGGCCTTCGGGGTGGGCGCGGCCTATGACGCTTACAACTACGCCTACGTGCTGCCTGGATTTCTGCTGATCCTGCTGGGGGGGATCAATGGTCCCTTCCACAGCGCCATGGTGAGCGTGCTGAGCCGTCGCCCACGGGCCGAAGGAGCCCATATCCTTGCGGCGCTCAACACCAGCGTCAGTGCTCTGCTTCTGCTGGTCACCATCGTTCTGGTGCTGGCGGCGGATCCCCTGATCACCCTGGTGGGGCCGGGTCTGGCCCCCGAACTCCACGCCATTGCAAGGGTCCAGCTGCAGGTGATGGCACCGATGGCCTTGCTGGCCGGGCTGATCGGGCTCGGCTTCGGGTCCCTCAACGCTGCTGACGAATTTTGGATTCCGGCGATTTCACCATTGATGTCCAGCGGGGCCTTGATCCTGGGTGTGGGACTGCTGTGGTGGCAGCTCGGCGCTGACATCGCCTTGCCGTCCGCCGCCATGACCGGGGGTGTGGTGTTGGCCTTGGCCACGTTGGTGGGTGCCTTGCTGCAGTGGTTGATCCAGCTGCCGGCGTTGATTCGGCAGGGCTTGGCTCGTTTTCAACTGGTCTGGGACTGGCGGCACCCAGGGGTGCGCGAGGTGTGGCGTGTGATGGGGCCGGCGACGTTGTCGTCCGGGATGCTGCAGATCAATGTGTTCACTGATCTGTTCTTCGCCTCCGGCATCGTTGGTGCGGCTGCGGGTCTGGGGTACGCCAATTTGCTGGTGCAAACCCCCCTGGGCCTGATCTCGAATGCACTGTTGGTGCCCTTGCTGCCCACTTTCGCCAGGCTCACGGCTCCGGCGGATCGTCCGCAGCTGATCGCACGGATCCGCCAGGGGTTGATGCTGTCTGCCGCATCGATGATTCCTCTGGGAGGGCTGTTCATTGCTTTGGGTGGCCCCATCGTCGCTCTCGTGTATGAGCGTGGTGCCTTCGATGCATCAGCTGCGCAGCTGGTGACGGGCCTGTTGATGGCCTACGGCCTGGGTATGCCGGCTTACCTCGGCCGGGATGTGCTGGTGCGCGTCTTTTATGCCCTTGGAGATGGGACAACGCCGTTTCGGTTCTCGCTGGCGGGGATTGGTCTGAACGTGATTTTTGATTGGCTGCTGGTGGGTGGTCCGACCCCCTGGGGACATCAGTTGCCCTTCAATTTCGGTGCGCCCGGGTTGGTGCTCGCCACGGTTGCCATCAATCTGCTCACCTGCCTCGCCCTGCTGGTGGGTCTGCAGCAACGGATTTCAGGCCTTCCCCTGCGGCGCTGGGGCCTGGATCTGCTGCGGCTGGCCATCGCTGGTGTGTTGGCCGCCGGGGCTGCCGGGATGCTGTTGGCCGTTGTGACCTGGCCCTCAGGGCTTATGGGCCTGCTGCTGCAAGTCTCTGCCCCTGGCTTGCTGGGTCTCGTTCTGTTCGCCCTGATCGGCGCACAACTCAAGGTGCCGGAGGTGCGTGAGATCACGCAGTTGGCGATAGGCCGATTCAGGGCTCGCTGAGGCGAACATCCAGTTCTTCACGCACCTGAATGGGAAGTTCCAGCTGTTCGCGACCCACGAGTTGGGGACCTTGAACAGACACGATCCTTGCCTCGATGCCGAACTCCTTGAAGGCGGTTTCCAGTTCCTGAATCAGCGCTTTTTCAACCTGAGCCTCCGCATCCACCACCCGGCCGATCAGCCGTTCACCCAGGCGGCCGATGCGTTGCCGGACCAAATCTCTGGAGTTGGTGACTTCAATGATCAGCACACCAACCGCGGCGGATGGACTGCAACCTTATCCGCAGTACGGCTCGAGAATCTCTTCGAGATCACGCAGCTGGGCGGGGGGGATCAGCTTGGAGAGGGGGAGCTGACTCGCTCCTCCCGCCAGTGGCACCTTGACGGCATCGAGGGCCTGCCGGGCCGCCACTTCAGCCCCTTGATTGACGCGGGCACTGCATTCGATGGCCAGGGCCGAGGCCAGGTCGGCATCGCCGAGGTAGAGATGCCAGCCGCTGATTTGAACGTAGAGGCGGTCAGCCAAAGCACTCTGGAGGTCCTGCAGGTCGCTGGCGGAGAGGGACATCAGACCAGGAAGATCGACGGGGCATGGCTTCCATGCTGGCTTCAATCCGCCGGCTTGGGTCGCTGAAGAATCACCCAAATCAACTGGCCCAGCCACAGGGTTGCCCAGAGGCCTGTGACCCAGGTCAGGCTTCCTGCAGGAAAGGGGTGGCGCATTTCCTGCAGGAACCAGCCACCGCTGTTCACCGCAGCGAAGACGCCGCCGTGGAGGCACAGGTTCACGATGCGCTCGAAATGCCGGTAGGTCGGATCCTCAGGGTTAGCGGGGCCATACCAGCGGATCGGCATTGCTCGGGCTCAGAAACACCTGAATCCTGACGCGCCCCGCACCCAGTTGACGAGCGGACCCTCGATGGGGTCTGATGGTTTGGCGCAAGCGCTTGTAGCTCAGCGGATTAGAGCATCTGACTACGGATCAGAGGGTCGGGAGTTCGAATCTCTCCAGGCGCGTTTTAACTGCCCCCCATGGGCAGTTTTTTTTTGGTTGATCGCCCGGCCTGATCGCTGCGGTTTCTTACGATTGGTCAAAGCTTTACTGACATTTCATGGGCCAGGCTTCTGGACGCGCCATTGACGCTGATCTGGCTCAGTCGGATCCGGATATCGCAGCATTCATCAACCAGGAACGGCAGCGTCAGGAAACCCATCTGGAACTGATCGCATCGGAGAACTTTGCCTCCCGTGCGGTGATGCAGGCCCAGGGTTCCGTGCTCACCAACAAGTACGCCGAGGGTCTGCCCAGCAAGCGCTATTACGGCGGTTGTGAGCACGTTGACGCCATTGAGGAGCTGGCCATCGAGCGGGCTAAGCAGTTGTTTGGTGCTGCCTGGGCCAATGTGCAGCCCCACAGCGGTGCCCAGGCCAACTTCGCCGTTTTCCTGGCCCTGCTGCAGCCCGGCGACACGATCATGGGGCTCGATCTGTCCCATGGCGGTCATCTGACCCATGGTTCCCCGGTCAATGTCAGTGGCAAGTGGTTCAACGTCGTCCAGTACGGCGTTGACAAGGAGTCCCAACGCCTCGATATGGAGGCGATCCGCCAGCTTGCGTTGGAGCACAAGCCGAAGCTGATTGTTTGTGGCTATTCCGCGTATCCACGCACCATCGACTTCGCAGCCTTCCGCGCCATCGCTGATGAAGTGGGTGCCTATCTTCTGGCCGACATGGCCCACATTGCCGGCCTGGTGGCCGCTGGTGTGCATCCCAGCCCAGTGCCCCATTGCGATGTGGTGACCACCACCACCCACAAGACTCTGCGCGGCCCCCGCGGTGGCCTGATTCTTTGCCGCGATGCTGAGTTCGCCAAGAAATTCGACAAGGCTGTTTTTCCTGGTAGTCAGGGTGGCCCCCTTGAGCACGTGATCGCTGCCAAAGCTGTGGCCTTCGGTGAAGCGCTGCAACCTTCGTTCAAGGCCTACAGCCAGCAGGTAGTGGCCAATGCGGCCGCCCTCGCTGAACAATTGATCGCCCGTGGCATCGATGTCGTCAGTGGCGGCACCGACAACCATGTGGTGCTGCTGGATCTGAGGGGGATCGGCATGACCGGAAAAGTGGCTGATCTGCTGGTGAGTGATGTGCACATCACGGCCAACAAGAACACCGTTCCCTTTGATCCCGAATCGCCCTTCGTCACCAGCGGCTTGCGGCTGGGCACCGCTGCGCTCACCACCCGTGGTTTCGATGCTCAGGCCTTCCGGGAGGTCGCTGATGTGATCGCCGACCGTTTGCTCAATCCCGAGGACGACGCAGTGCGCCAGCGTTGCCTCGACCGGGTGGCCGCACTTTGTGATCGCTTCCCGCTGTACGCCGACAGCAAGCAGCCGGTTCTGGCTTGAGCCATGGCGCTTGTGCTCGAACAGGCATGGGCGATCTCTGGTGGGCGGGTTGCAGGCTCTCTAGGATTGGACGAACACCTTTAGACAGGGGCATCGTCTCTTTTCTGGAGCCTTCGTGAATCTCTTGGCCAGCCCTATTGCGGTCGCCTCGGTCAGTTTTCTTCTGGCCGCGGTGACCACCACGGTGCTGGTGCCCCAGGTGCGTCGGCTGGGTTTGCGCTTCGGGTGGACTGATCAGCCGGACGAGCGCAAACAGCACATCACCCCGATGGTGAGGCTCGGGGGCATTGCCATGGTGCTGGGGTTTGGTCTGGCCCTGGCGGCGGTCTGGTCGATGGGCGGCTTCGGTCTGTTGGCCTCTGCTCGGGATCAATTGATCTGGAGCACCCTTGCGGGTTCGCTCTGTTTTTTCCTGATCGGCCTGGCCGACGACCTCTTCGCTCTCTCCCCTTGGCCGCGGCTGGCCGGACAGGTCGCCGTGGCTTGTGCGGTATGGAGCCAGGGCGTTCGGATTGGAGCGATCGATCTCCCCTGGCTCACCGCTTCGGCAGGTCCGATTGCCTTGCCGGACAGCCTCAGCCTCCTGGCCACCGTTGTTTGGCTGGTGGGAATCACCAACGCCATTAATTGGTTGGATGGCCTTGATGGCCTCGCTGCCGGTGTGGCTGGCATTGCCGCTGTCGGGCTGGTGTCCGTCAGCTTTTCGCTCCATCAGGTGGCCGCTGGATTCCTCGCCGCAGCTCTGGCGGGTTGCTGCCTCGGTTTCCTGCGGCACAACTTCAATCCAGCCCGCATCTTTATGGGCGATGGGGGGTCCTATTTCCTGGGATTCACCCTTGCTGCTGTGAGCATCGTTGGACCCGCCAAGGGGCTTACCACCGTGAGCCTGCTGCTGCCGCTGCTGATTCTCTCGCTGCCGCTGGCCGACATGTCGGCCGTGATCATGGGCCGTCTGCGGGAAGGTCGCTCCCCCTTCTATCCCGACCGCCGTCACCTCCATCACCGACTGTTGCGCGCTGGGTTTAGTCATCGCCGCACGGTGCTGTTGATCTACGTCTTCACCCAGTGGCTCGCCGCTTTAGCCCTCGTGGTGGCCAATGCTGAGATGCGCTTTCTCTGGCTGGCTTTGGCCACGGCCATCCTGGTGGCCACGGTGGTGATCAGCCGTCGCCAGCTACAACACGAACGGGCCCTGTTGAACACAAACCCTTCTTCCACCCCTGTGGATCCCGCTGCCCTTGGGGAGCCGCGTGGCTAAATCGGGCGTTGAAATCCTGTGCGTGGGCACGGAGCTGCTGTTGGGGGACATCCTCAACGGCAATGCCCGATGGATCGCTGAACAGTTGGCGGGCCTGGGGCTGCCGCATTACCGCCAAACCGTTGTCGGCGACAACAAAGACCGCTTGATCTCCGCTGTGCGCGAGGCATCCCAGCGTTGCAGGGTTCTTGTGACGACAGGCGGTTTGGGCCCTACACCCGATGACCTCACCACAGAGGCCCTGGCCGCTGCTTTCGAGACTCCCCTGGAGGAGCGACCCGAGCTCTGGCTTGAGATCCAACAGAAGTTGTCGGCGGGAGGCCGGCCGGTCGCTCCCAGCAACCGCAGCCAGGCCTTTCTTCCCAATGGGGCTGAGGTTCTCCCCAATCCAAAGGGGTCGGCGCCCGGGATGATCTGGTCACCCCGGCCGGATTTCACGATCCTCACCTTCCCTGGGGTGCCTTCGGAGATGCGGGCGATGTGGACGGAGACGGCCGTCCCCTGGCTCCAAGCCCATGGTGGGGCCTCCGGAGTTTTTGTAAGCCGTCAGCTCCGCTTCAGTGGCATCGGTGAATCTGATCTGGCTGAGCGCGTTGCTGATTTGTTGGCGTCCACCAACCCAACGGTGGCTCCCTATGCCTCCCTCGGCGATGTGAAATTGCGGCTCACGGCCTGTGCAGCGAGTGGCGACGACGCAGCTCAGCTGTTGATGCCGCTGGAAGCTGAGCTGCGTCGTCGCACGGGGGACCACTGCTACGGCGTCGATGAGGACAGTCTGGCGTCGGTGGTGATTGGTCTGCTCCAGCAACAGCACCAGACGATGGCGGTGGCGGAGTCCTGCACCGGTGGCGGGTTGGCGGCAGCCCTTACGGCTGTTCCAGGCTCCTCGTCGGTGTTTCAGGGTGGCGTCGTCGCCTACAGCAATGCAGTGAAACAGGGCCTGCTGGGGGTCTCTCCGGATCTGCTTGAGGCCCATGGTGCTGTTTCTCAGCCTGTGGTGGAAGCGATGGCCCGGGGAGTTCGGGAACGCCTGGATTGCGACTGGGCGATCGCGGTGAGTGGCATTGCCGGTCCCGGAGGTGGAAGTGCCGAGAAGCCGGTGGGCTTGGTGCACCTTGCCTTGGCTGGTCCCGATGGCTGTGACGCCTGGGTGCAGCATTTCGGTGAGCGGCGGGGTCGGGAGGCCATTCAGAGGATGAGCGTGATCCGTGGCTTGGACCGTCTGCGTCTTCGCTTGCTCGCTCAGGCTTAGGGTCGACGGTTCTTGCGGCTGAACTGTTGAGTTCCGGCACCCTCTACGACAAGGTGTGGGATCTGCATCGGGTGGCGGAGCTTCCCGGCGGATCCACCCAACTGTTTGTCGGTCTGCATCTGATCCATGAGGTCACTAGTCCTCAGGCCTTCTCGGCGCTGAAGGACAAGGGCCTGACGGTGCGCTGTCCTGAGCGCACGGTGGCCACGGTGGACCACATCGTGCCAACCACCTCCCAGCAACGTCCTTTCGCTGATCCGTTGGCGGAGGAGATGCTCAGCACCTTGGAGCGGAACTGCCAGGAGTACGGCATTCCTCTCAACAACATCGGCAGCGGCCGGCAGGGCATCGTTCACGTGATTGCTCCGGAACTCGGCCTGACCCAACCGGGCATGACGGTGGCTTGCGGTGATTCTCATACCTCCACCCATGGCGCCTTCGGGGCGATCGCCTTTGGCATCGGCACGAGTCAGGTGCGCGACGTGCTCGCCAGCCAGAGCCTGGCCATGAACAAGCTCAAGGTGCGCCGGATTCAGGTGAATGGTCACCTGCCGGAGGGGGTGTCTGCCAAGGATCTGATTTTGCATGTGATTCGCCACCTTGGTGTGAAAGGTGGTGTCGGCTACGCCTATGAGTTCGCCGGGCCTGCCATCGAGGGGTTGTCGATGGAAGAGCGGATGACCCTCTGCAACATGGCGATCGAGGGGGGAGCTCGATGCGGCTACGTCAATCCTGATCAGGTCACCTTTGACTATCTGAAAGGTCGTCCCCATGCCCCCGAGGGTGACGCCTGGACCCGCGCTGTCGCCTGGTGGAGCTCCCTGGCCACCGACCCCGATTCAACGGTCGACGATGAGGTGGTGTTTGATGCCGCTGCGATTCCCCCCACCGTGACCTGGGGCATCACTCCCGGCCAGGGACTGGGGATCGATGAAACGGTCCCCAGTCTCGATCAGCTGGATCCAGACGAGCGTCCGATTGCGGAGGAGGCTTACCGCTACATGGATTTGCAGCCAGGTACGGCGATTGCAGGGGTTCCTGTGGATGTCTGTTTCATCGGCAGTTGCACCAATGGTCGTCTGAGTGATCTGCGTGCTGCTGCCGATGTGGCCCGTGGGCGCCAGGTGGCTCAAGGCATTAAGGCGTTTGTGGTTCCTGGCTCGGAACAGGTGGCGAAGGCTGCTGAAGCGGAAGGGTTGGATGCGGTGTTCCGTGCCGCGGGCTTCGAGTGGCGGGAGCCCGGCTGTTCGATGTGTCTGGCGATGAATCCGGATCGGCTTGAGGGACGTCAGATCAGCGCCAGCTCCAGCAATCGCAATTTCAAGGGTCGGCAGGGATCGGCCAGTGGCCGCACGTTGTTAATGAGTCCCGCGATGGTGGCCGCCGCTGCTGTTAACGGTCGTGTGACCGATGTCCGTACTTTGATTTCTCCGTCCGCATCGTGATGGCTCTTTTCCCGACTGGTCCGATTCAGCAGGTGAGCGGAACGGCCATTGCCGTTCCCGGTGAAGACATCGATACGGATCGGATCATTCCGGCACGGTTTCTCAAATGTGTCAGTTTTGATGCGCTGGGTGACCAGGTGTTTGCCGACGACCGTCTCGAACTCTCCGGCGAGCATCCCTTTGATCAAGCCCGCTATCAGGGCGCCTCGATCCTGGTGGTGAATGGCAATTTCGGTTGCGGTTCCAGCCGTGAGCATGCCCCTCAGGCGTTGATGCGCTGGGGAATCCGCGCGGTGGTTGGGGTGAGTTTTGCCGAGATCTTCTATGGCAACTGCCTCGCCCTGGGCATTCCCTGTGCATCGGCGGCGCCGGATCAGATCAAGGCGATTCAGGCGCTGGTGGATCGCGAACCGGGTCGCTCTTGGCAGCTGGATCTCACCGGTTTGCAATTGACCTCAGCGGAGTCCAGCTGGCCGATATCGATCGATGCCGGTCCTTTGGACATGCTGCGCAGCGGTCGCTGGGATGCCACGTCTCAGCTCCTGGACCATGGCCCTCAGGTTGCGGCGTTGATGCAAACACTGCCCTATATCAACCAATTCGCCGCCAAGTGACAGCCAAGCGCGACTCCTGTGTCTATGAAAGAGATAGGAGGTTGCGTTAGGAGGTTGCGTCGCCATGGCCTATTCGCTTTCGCGGTTGTTGTTGCCGCTGTTGGTGGTTGCCGGTGTGGCTCCTGTTGGTGCCGTTCCGCTTCAGGTTCAGCCCCATGATCCATTTGATCGCAGCTGTGCTCGGTGTGATCTGCGCAATGCGGATCTCCGTCAGGCCCACCTGATCGGTGCTGATTTTCGAGGCAGTGATCTGCGCGGCGCCGATCTCAGGGAGGCGAATCTTGAAGGTGCTGATCTGACGGGAGCGTTGCTGGAAGGTGCTGACCTGCGGGGAGCGAACCTCACCAATGCGGAGCTGGCCGGCGTGGACCTGCGCAATGCCGATCTACGGGACGCCCAGGTGATCAATGCCTATGCACCGAACGTGCGAACCTCCGGCATGCGCTACGCCGGAGCTTCACTGTTCGGCAGCGATCTGATCATTGGGGGCGGTGAGTGATCAGAAGGGACGATCCGCGTTGGTCGTTTCCATCCAGTTGGTTGGGGTGTAGGGCACAAACGGCACGCCGGTCCCCTTGAAGTCAAAGTCGTTGAGGCGGAAGCGAACGCCACCAATTCCCTCGTAGGGATTGAAGTAGATCCCCACGTCGTAGCTGCGCCGTTGCCAACGCAGTTCGATGTTGGAGTTGACGGTTTTGCCGTAGTACTTCGAACCGGGATCGACGTTGTAACTGACGCCGGTGCTCAGCACGACAGGTCCAGCAATCTGCTGGGTTAGTCCGACCCCAAGGGTGGCGAGATCGACGTTCCGATCGAAGGCGAACGGGCTGTTGCCGTTTTTCAGGGATCCGCTGCCGACGATGGAGATCTGCGTGAAGTCGAGGAAGGGCTTGCTGAAGGTGCCCAGGGTGATGGTGGGTCCTCCGCTGAGACTCAGAGTCTCCTGGTGGCCGCCATCGCCATACATAGCAATCGTGGTGTTCACGTTCGTGTTCAGGCTCAGCCCTGGAACGATGGGGACGGGGGAATAGCGGTAGGCCGCTGTTGGAATGAGCTCTGCTGTCTTCCCTTTGAGCAAGGGAATCTTGCTGGTGACGGAGGCAAGCAAGCTGCCACGGCCGCTGCGCAAACGACGGTTGCTGTTGAAGCGGTCGGCGTCGTAGTCCCCTACCGCACCGCGAATGAGGTAGTCGTGATCGACTTCTCCCGTCGACCAGCTGCCCTTGGTCTCGGCATAAGCGCCATAGGCCGCATGGATGCTGGTTTTACCGAGGGAGCCATTCCAGGTGCGGTAGCGGTAGGCCCCGAAAAGATTGGTGTTCAACACGCCCAAGCCGCCCAGGTCGATGTCACGGCCGAAGCTTCCCCAGTAGCGGCTGCTGCTGAGGATGTCTGCGGGATCGAAGCTGCTGATGTCGGCGTCGACGTTCAGTTTGTAGTCGCCATAGCGGCCACGCAGTTTGGCGTCTAGGCCAAACAAATCAGCGGCGCTGTTGAAGTCGCCGTCAATGGCGCGCTGGACCATGAACTGCGGTTGAACGGATAGCTCTGTGCTGGTGCCGATGGTCAGCGGCTTGAGGTTGCGCCCCACAAAAAGGCCGTCGCGGTCCCTGTTGTCGATGCCAACAACAAAGCGGTTCTCTACTTCCTCTTCCTTCTGGATGAGCTGTCGACGGGTGACAGGGATGGGCAGTCGCTCTTCGACGATCAGCCGGTTGCGCCGCGCCGAGATCAGCACATCGCCATTGGCTTGTTCCCGAGCAACCACGTCCTCTGCATCGATCCTGGTTTGGGCTGGTGTGAAGGGATCGTTGCTGAATCCCATGCGGTCGGCTTCCCAGCCATCCGCCGTGATCAACACCCTCGAAGCCTGAACTCTCCAGCGGCTGATCGTGCCATTGAGGAGGTTGGTGCTTCCCAGGCTCTTCAATTGAGGAACTTTGACCACGCCGAAACGGTTTTCATCCCTGACTGAGGAATTCAGGCGTTGAACGGGGATGCCGCTGCGTCGTTCGATGCTGAAGCTGCCCTGGAGGTCGACGTCGGAGATGCGCTGGTCGATTTTGGCGATCGCCTCAGTGCGCATGGCCTGCTGCTGAGCTGGCGGAATTGCTGGCCGTTCGGCTTTGGCCTGACTGGAGACATGGCGCTGGGGATCACCTCCATCGCCGAGGGCAATCGAGTCGAGGCGGTCTGAGAGGGAGGAGGGCTTGACGCGCTGGTCGCGATCCGGGTCTTCACATTCCGGAAGGGGGGGCATCATGGCGCCCTCCGGCTTGGGTGTATCCCGTCCCCAGCGGTAGCGCACGCCAAGCAAGTAGGCATTGCTGCCCTCGGTGACGCCTCCGTAGGTGCCGAAGGCACCGGAGCGGTGGTGAATCCGGCCAACGAGCGACAGATCGGACGACACCGCTGCTTCCACCTCGAAACTGAGATAGTTCAACAGCTGGGTGTAGTTCTCGCGAAACGTTTTCTCGTAGAGGCTGACATCGGTGTTGTAGCTAATGCCTTCAACGACGCTGAAGCTCAGCCAAGGCTGAACCCAGACGCGAGCCCCAATTCCCAGCACCCCCTCGCCGAAGTTTTGTGCGGGCAGATCGGCATAGGGCTTGCTCTGGTTGAATTCGCCGCCCTGTTGCTGCTTGGCCATGTGGCTGAACAGGTCTGCCTCTAGCTCAACGGCAAAGGGGCCAGCACGCATGATCCGTTTCTGCACGCCGACGCCCAACACGGCTTCCGGACGCATTCGGCCGTTGAACAAAAAGGTGTCGCCGAAGGCGGCATCAATCATCTGACCGCCCCAAGCTGTGACTGCCCAGGGTTGTGGATGCCAGTCTGGGACTGGAGGGAGCAAAGGTGGACAGGCCACCGGCGGCATGCCTTCGCTGCTTTCGTTGTCGCTGCCTGTGGAAGCTGGCTCGGATTGGGTCTCAGGCCTTGCTACGGGCTCTGGAGCTGTCGTTCGTGAGGTTGTTAAAGGATTGGTGAGGGGCTCCTCAAGGTCGATGACCCCGTAAACATCGTTGAGCTGGCCTTCGTTTTGGACGAGGTTGTAGCGGAAGCTCGACGCTTGAAAATATTGCTTGCCACGCTTGAAACGGACGGCGCCGCGGGCATACAGCGTGCGGTAGGCGGAATCGAATTCGATCCGATCGGCCCGCAATTCGGCGTTTCCGAGCCGAACAGAGACGTTGCCTTCAGCGATTGTGGCCTTGGACTTGCGTTCGGTGTATTGACGGTCGGCCTGGATATTGAGGCGCGCTGGTGCTGGAGAAACAGACGCAGGACTCTGATCAGCCGATGCGGCTGAAACGCCCATTGCGGAGACTGAACCCGTGATCAGGGTTCCGGTCAGTGCGAAGAGAAGGCGGTGCGCCGCCAAGGCAATCCTGCTGCGGCACATGATCTTGCCAGCTCATTTCAGGATTCCCTTCTCGATCAGACCAGTGCGTTGCGCGGTCTGTTCGAGGGGTTCAATCAATCTTCCAGGTCTTTGCGGCTGGGGGTACGGCTTGGATCGCTCGCAAGAAATCCGAACACGAAGATGCCGAGAAAGAAGAAGACGACCGAGTAGACGGAGATCTTGAGGGCGAGCATGGAGACCGACCGGCGTCTGTGACAAGGGCATCATCCTATGGGGCATGACAGCGTCAGCAGGGCAATGAACCCTGATCAGGTCGGTCGATCGGAGTGGATTGAAACGTTTCGCAGTCGCTCGCGTCGTGATCTGCGTGCCGGTTGGCGCCGCTCAGGCACTGCCCAGGCTGGCTTTTTTCTCGATGAAACCTGGGGATCGACGCATCGTCCGGACTGGGCCAAACGCGGCCTGCTGATTTGGCCCCGGGGACGTCAATGGCTGCGGCTTGAGCAGCGCTTGAGCTGGCCTGATGGATGGTTTGACGATGATTCCTGCCGTGCCCGGCTGGTGTTGAGCTGGTGGGCCGAGCAGATGCGCCTGTGGGTTGACGGCGTGCTGGTTCATGAGGGGGATCTGTTCGATACCGCCTGTCGCTGGCCTCTGCCTGAGCGTTGTCGTCAGGGGGCTTCGCTGAATCTTGTGCTGGAGCTCTGCAGTCCCTTGCATGACGATGGCGCTCTGATCAGCAGCCACCTGGACCTGGAGCCGAAGGCGGGAGACTCCGATTCAGAGGGCACGTTGCTTCCTGCGGCCTTGGAACTGCATCTTGCGGCGGATGGTGACCTGCCGATGCACTGGGCGGATCTGGATCCCAGGGGTGCTGAGGCGCAGGCCGCTATCGCAACGCACCTGCATCAGGCAGCCCCCCCGCGAGGGTCGTTGCATTGGCTGGGTCATGCCCATCTCGATCTGGCTTGGCTTTGGCCGGTCGCCGACACCTGGCAGGCCGCTGAACGCACCTTTCGCTCGGCATTGGCTCTGATGCGTCGCTGGCCTGAGCTGCGTTTTGCCCATTCCACGCCTGCGCTTTACGCCTGGATGGAACAGCATCGGCCGTCTCTGTTTGCGGAGATCCAGGCGGCCAGCCGTGCAGGCCGCTGGGAACCGATCAATGGGCCCTGGGTGGAGACCGACTGCGTTCTGGTCAGCACGGCGTCTCTGTGGAATCAATTCGCTCTTGGTCAGGAGGACAGCCGTCGCCGCTTCCCGGAATGGGCCCATGAGTTGGCCTGGCTGCCGGACAGCTTTGGCTTCGCCGCAGGCCTGCCTGCGGTGGCGGCTGCCACCGGCGTGCGTTGGTTCTGCACCCACAAGCTGGCTTGGAATGCTGAAAACCCTTTCCCTCATCGTCTGTTCCGCTGGCGCGGACGGGGACGGTCTGAACTGCGCAGCTTGATGCTGCCGCCGATCGGGCGTCGTGCTGACCCGATGGAGATGCTGGGGGAACAGCGTGCATGGCATCAGGCCACGGGGCTGGAGACAGCGCTCTGGATTCCGGGCGTCGGTGATCATGGTGGCGGCCCCACCGAGGAGTTGCTCGAAGAGATCGAGCTCTGGGAGCGACAACCGACCGCGCTGCCCACCCGAGCCGGCACGGTGCGTGCCTTCCTGACGGAGCTGGAGCAGGACGATCAGGCCTGGCCGGTGTGGCGCGATGAGCTCTTCCTGGAGTTGCATCGTGGTTGCGCCACCAGCCGGCCTGATCAGAAGCGTCACAACCGCACGCTGGAACGGCTTCTGCGGGAGGCCGATGCCGCTGCGGCCCTGTTGGCCAGCAGGGGCCAGGACAGCGGCGGCAGCGATTGGCGTCCGCTGTTGTTTCAGCAGTTTCACGACATTCTTCCGGGAACCTCGATCCCTGAGGTGTTTGAGCAGGCGGAACCGGTGTGGCGCTCAGCCCGGCGCCAGGCCCGCCAGGAACGCGATCGGAGGCTGGCAAGGCTGCCGTGTTCGCGGGACACCGCGGCGGAATGGAGTTGGTGGGGGCTGCAGCCCTTGGCCTCCTGGTCGCCTCTGGTTCGCCTCCCGGCTGGAGTTTGGACGGTCGACGCCGCTGCACTGCCCCAGCAAGCCGCAGCCGTGGGTGGTACTTGGGTGCAGTTGCCTCGTCAGCACGGCAGTTGCTCTGTGCCTCTCCGTCGTGAGCCAGGGCAGCTGTCCTGCCTTGCTGAACCCCGCAACCCTGTTGTCATCTCATCGGTGGCGTCGGGAGCCTGGCGTCTTGGCAATGGTCTGCTGGAGGTTGAGGTCTCCGCCGCCGGACTGCTTGCGCTGCGGGATCATGACGGACGCGAGCAGCTGTCGGCGCCGTTGCAGCTGGAGCGGTACCGGGACCGTGGCGAATTCTGGGATGCCTGGGATCTGGCGGCTGGTTACCGCTCCCATCCCTTGGGTGTGGCGTCCACGGATGACTTGCAATGGCTCGATCAGGGCCCATTGGTGGCTCATCTGGTGTTGCGGCGTCAACTCGGTGCCAGCTCCATGCGGCTGGACCTGCGGTTGAAGGCCGACACGCCCTGGCTGGAGCTGATCTGCAGCATCGACTGGCGTCAGACCCACGAGGTGTTGCGTCTGGACCTGCCGCTGGCGACCCCTGCCGTTCGCATCGGTGCCGATACCAGTGGAGGGGTGATTGAACGGCCGGCTAAGCCGATGACGGCTCACGAGCAAGCCCGCTGGGAAGTCCCCGTGATCTCTTGGTTTGCCTCGCAGTCGGTCGCTCCGGGAGGTGGGATGGCTCTGTTGCTGGATGGCCCTCAGGGGGTTGATTGGTCTCCAGCTCGGCTGGGTGTTTCGCTGCTGCGCGGTCCAACGTGGCCTGATCCCAGCGCTGATCAGGGCTGGCATCGCCAGCGCTTGGCCCTCATGCCCTTTTCAGGCGCCTGGAGTGATGCCGGTGTGCCTCAGGCGGCCATTGCCTTCCGCGAGCCTGGCTGGTGTGCAGCATTGCCTGCCGAGTTATGTCAGTGGTTTCCACCGCTGCCGCTTCAGCTCACGCCGGTGGCCTTGCAGCGGCATGACGGTGGATGCTTGCTGAAGCTCATCAACGCGGGGTCATCGCGCTGCCGATGGACCCCCGGTGGGGAATGGCGTGTTCGCCGTCAAACCGACTCAAATGCAGCAGGAGCAGTGGTGATCGCCCCAGGAGAACTGGTGTCTCTGGTGCTGGTTCAGTCCTCGTGATCGTCAAACGGGTCGTCGAGGGCTTTCGATGGCGGACCGAAGGCCTGGTACACACCAAAGCCGGTGAGTCCAAACAGTACGGCGAGCACGCCGATGGCGACGGACAGGGCTGGGGACGACGTTTCCATCACATCTCTCGACAGGATCAACCCCGAACCGGAGTAGGCCCCTACAGTATCCAGACTTCAAACCACCCGAGACCCAGCGTCGCCATGGCACAACGCACCCGTCTGGGAGACCTTCTCCGCCCACTGAACTCCGAATACGGGAAGGTGGTTCCCGGATGGGGCACCACTCCCGTGATGGGCATCTTCATGGTGCTGTTCCTGGTGTTCCTGCTGGTGATTCTTCAGCTGTACAACAAGTCCCTCATCCTCGAGGGCATCAATGTGAACTGGAACGGCCTCGGCTGATCTGCACCCATGAACATCTTCGGCGTCGGTCTCCCCGAAATGGCGGTTATCGGCGCCGTAGCTCTATTGGTGTTTGGGCCGAAGCGCCTTCCGGAACTTGGGCGCACCCTGGGAAAGACCTTGAAAGGTTTCCAGTCAGCGTCCAAAGAATTTGAACGCGAGATCAACAAAGCCATGGCGGAGCCGGAGGTGTCCGGTGATGCTTCCAAGTCGGCTGAAGAACTTCCTCCCGGCGACTGAGTCGCTCCAGCGGTATGACCACTGATCTCAAGCTGGTGGTGGGACTTGGGAATCCAGGCACGAAATACGCCGGCACCCGCCACAACATTGGTTTCATGGCTCTCGACCTGTTGGCCGAGCGTTCCGGCTTCAGTTTTCGGCAGCAAGCGAAGTTGCACGGTCTGGCGGCCGATACTGGAGTCGGTGATCAGCGTCTACGCCTGCTGATGCCGCAGACCTTTATGAACGACAGCGGTCGCGCCATTCGTGCTGCCCTCGACTGGTTTGGCCTGGAGCCCCATCAACTGCTGGTGCTGGTGGACGACATGGACTTGCCCCTCGGCCGTTTGCGGCTGCGGGCCCAGGGCAGTGCTGGAGGTCACAACGGCTTGCGCAGCACCATTCAGCATCTGGGCACCCAGGCGTTCCCAAGGCTGCGGATCGGCATTGGCGCGCCGGCTGAAAACCCTGCCGAGCGTCGTGCTCGAACGGTGTCTCACGTGCTCGGTCCCTTCAGCAAGCCGGAACAACCCTGTGTGGGTGCTGTTCTCGATGCTGTGCTTGAGGGGATTCAGCGTCTTCAACGCCAGAGCTTCGAGCGCGCTGGAACTTGGATCAACGGGTTTCGCTACGACCTGGAGTCGGTTGACTGATGCCGGCTCTCCCGGCGACTACGGCCCATTTGCGGGTGCTCCGCCAGTGTTTTCAAGCCAAGTGTGTGGAGGGTGAGGTCTCGGCTGGAGGCTTCGAATGGCAGTTTTACTGGGCCTTTGACCGCGGCGAACTGGCGGTGGAGCCGTCCTTGGGACGGGCTCTGATCGAGGATGCCCTGCGTCGGTTCCTGGTGCGATCTGATTATCGGCTTGAACCGGGAGGCGACTACACCTTCACGGTCAGGGCGAGGTTCTGAGCGAGAACGTGGGGGCAGGCTCTGGCCATTGCAGACGGCAGTGCAGGTGCTCCTCCAGCATGACCAAGGCGGCCACAGCATCCAGATCCACTGGCGGAATGCGCAGCCCTGCCGGCAGCATCCGTCGCCAACCCTGAGCCGGCCACAGGGTCCAGTAGCGCTGTCGTGCCCGCAGGGTTGTTCCCTGCTCCGGAATCACGGTGAGGTTGCCCAGATGCTCCAGGCGCTGGATCCAGGCTCGGCTGCCTGTGCCATCGCCGATCAGGATGCGGTCGAGCGGTTGCTCCTGATTCCACTGCTCCAGCCAGGCTTCCACAGCGTCCGGGGCCAGCACATGCCCCTCGCGCACAAAGCCGAGCTGAAGATCGGCCAGCACAAGACCACATTTGCAGCGGCCAGGATCGAGAACGGCCACCCGTTTCATCGGGATGCTTCAACCGTGACGATCACAGGATCGGCGCTGTTGCTGTCAGCTGCGGCAATGACTTTCAAGATCACGCTTTGGCTGGGCCCCTCCATGAGTGCCTGGGCCAGTTGGGCCAGAGCTGATCCATCGAACTGAAGCCCCTCGCTGAGGGATCCGCGCCGTTGTACTTCGGCATAGGCCGATGCCAAGAGAAGGTTGAGCCGCGTGCGAATGGCTTCTGGTGTGCGGTCATCCGGTTGCAGACTTGTGGTGGCCAGCACGTCTCCGCTTTCGGCCACAGGGCGGTTGGGACGGACCTCGGGGAAGGCATACACCGCTGTTTCACCGCGCAGCACATTGGTGGCGGAGCGCAGCGAGATCACCCAGGTGTCTGGTTTGCCGATGATGCTCTGTAGGCGTTCCACGTCGCTGCGGGGAACGCGGATCAACTGGCGTTCAGGGGCTTCACCCGGCCGCACTTTGCTGTAAGCGTTGAGATTGGCCTCCTGCAGCAGCCTGTCGACAGCCTGTTTTGCCTGATCCGGAGCGTCGAGTCGAACCGTTGCCCTTGCCAAGGTCTGTCCACTGCTGATCACCACCGACCCACGCCTTAGGGCCACCAGATTGCGTTCCAGTTCCTTGAGTTCCTGCTCGCCGGCCCGGATTCGGCTGCGCACGCTGTTCAATTCGGCTTCTGTTCGCTGGATATCGGCATCGCGGGAGGCGATGTCCTTGCTTAAGCGTTCGCGTTCTGCTTCGAGTTGAGCGCGTTCCTCCTGCAAAGGAGCCAACTCGCGCCGCAGAGTGTTTGCCCGTTGTTGCGATTGCTCGAGTTCAGTGGCGATTCGCTTGGTTTCCGTTCGGGTTTTGTCCCGTTCCTGTTCGGCGGCCTCGAGCTGTTGCCGGCTGTCCTGGAGTTTTTCCTGCAGGGCATCCAGTTCAAACAGTCCCACCCGCAGCTGGCGGCTCACCAGCAGCAGCAGGCCAAGCGAGAGTGCGCTGATCAAGCTGCCGGTCAGCACCGTGATCACAACGGCGGTTCGCCGGGGGCGCATCTTGAACAGACTCAAGCGCGCCTTGCCAACACGACTGCCCAACCTGTCACCCAGGGTCGACAGCACGCCCCCGAGCACCAGCAAAACCAGGATCAGTGCCCAGCCGCTCATGGCTGAACCCGTCGGACGATGGCCGGACTAGCTGAAGCGTTTGGCCAGAGCGATTGGATCCAGAACGGTGATTTTTTTGCGGTCAATCTGAACCAGACCGGATTGACGCAAGTCTCCCAGCAGACGCGTGATTGTGACGCGCGTTGAGCCAATTGCTTCGGCGATGGCCTGGTGGGACAGGCGCAGGTCGATGGTGATGCCCAGTTCATCCGCCACACCGAAGTCCCTGCACAGCACCAGCAGAAAGCTCACCAGTCGGGATGACATGTCCCTGTGGGTGAGGGTTTCGATCATCGTTTCGGTCTGAAGAATCCGACTGGAAAGACCCTGCAGCAAGCGCAGGCCAACGCTGGTGTCGGCTTCGATAGCGGCCTTCACGGATGTCGCTGGCGCCGTCACCATCTCGACACGGGTGAAGGCCACAGCGTGATAAAAGCGGTCGGACCGTTGACCCGTCAGCAACGACAACACTCCGAACAGGCTGTTCTCGCGCAGCAGGGCCACCGTGATCTCTTCTCCTGACTCATAGACGCGGGAGAGCCTGACAGCTCCGCGCCGGATCAGATACACACGTTCGGCGGGGTCCCCAGGGAAAAAGATGGTCTTGTTGCGGTCCACCAGTTCAGTGCTGGCGCCGTCCAAATCCCGAATGATCTCCAGAAGGGAACGGTTGGCGGGTTCTGCACTGGGAGTTGGAGCCACCATCTGCGGGGCGTAACGGCTGAAACCTCTGCTACTGGTCATGACAACCCCCTAGTTCAGCGAAGCTACGGAGCAAGCGATGCATGCCGTGTAGCGGTTATTACCTATTACTGTTGAGTTCGTCCATGGCCTGGCGTTGTGCCTGCATCAGGGATGTCAACCCTGGCTCCGCCAGATCCAGCAATTCATTGAGTTGCTTGCGGCTGAAGGGTGCTCCCTCTGCAGTGCCCTGGATTTCCAGCAGGCGACCGTCGCTGGCCTGCACAACGTTCAGGTCCACTTCAGCTCGGCTGTCTTCGCTGTAGTCCAGATCCAGCAACGCATGGCCATCCACCAAGCCCACCGATACGGCTGCCACCTGGTCGACCAGAGGTGACTGCTCCAGGATCCCTTGCTCCATGAGTGCTCGGCAGGCCTGCTCAAGGGCGAGCCAAGCTCCGGTGATGGATGCCGTTCGCGTGCCGGCATCCGCCTGAATCACATCGCAATCGATCAGCAAGGTGCGCTCCCCCAGGCGCTCCATGTCGATCACGGCACGCAGGCTGCGGCCGATCAGCCGCTGAATCTCCTGGGTGCGGCCTGACAGTTTCATCAGCTCCCGAGATTGCCGCTGCGGTGTGGATCCGGGCAGCAGTCGGTATTCGGCGCTGAGCCATCCCAATCCCTCTCCCTTGCGCCAGCGGGGAACCTTCTCCTCCAGGCAGACGCTGCAGAGAACAGCGGTTCGGCCGGTGTGAACCACAAGCGAGCTCAAGGCAAAACCCATGGGATTCCAGGTCACTGAGAACGGTCGTAACTGCTGCGGGCGACGGCCATCAGTGCGGTGTTCAGGGGATTGGCTCATCGGTGGTGTGCAGTTCGTCAAGCCTCGCAGGCGGTTGGTTTTCGCCTTGTCCAAACACCATGGGTGGTGTCAATCCCCTTGTGGAATGTGATCTCGCCGCTACATTCAAGGTCTTGCCGGGGTCGCCCGGACGGATGTTGCCGTGATGACCACAAGCCTTGCCGACCCCAAAGCTTTCCAGACCTCCCTGGATCGGGATCAGCAGGCGTTGCAGCGTGCGGGCCTGAGGCCCGTCCCTCCGGTCTCCGATCCACCACCGCTACATCTGGTGGCCCCCGAAGGGCAGCTGCAGGTGCACACGGCGCCCTATCGCGGCAGTTTTGCGAGTGTGCTCAGTCAGGCGATGCGTGCTGCCGGGCTGGGCAGCCGCGTGCTGATCAGTCAATTCCTTAAAGGGGGCGTACAGCAGGGGCCCGCCGGTCGTGTTCAGCTCTGCGGCGGACTGGTCTGGCTGCGGCCCGAGGTGCCCCTCTGCCTCTCCTCCCCGGATCATCCCGGCGGTGCCGAGGCTGTGGCTGCTGTTTGGTCCATCTGCCGTCAGCATCTGATTCAGGGGGATCTCGATCAGCTGGTGCTGGATGAAATTGGCCTCGCCGTGGCCTTGGGGTACCTGGATGAAGCTGACGTGATTGCAGCCCTTGAGCAGCGCCCCGCTTCGATGGATGTGATCATCACTGGACCTGCGATCCCCCCCGGTGTGGTGGAGATGGCAGATCAAGTCACGGAGTTGCGCCGAGGTTTCTGATGCTCAAGTGCGATCGCTGGATCACCGAACAGGCCGGGCAGGGAATGATCGAGCCGTTCCAGAGCGGTTTGGTCCGTCATCTGGATCCGGAGCAGAAGCTGCGTCCGGTGCTCAGCTTCGGATGCTCCTCCTATGGCTACGACCTGCGCCTGTCTCCCCAGGAATTTCTGATCTTCCGGCATGTTCCTGGCACGGTGATGAATCCCAAGCGGTTCAACCCGGCCAACCTCGAGCCCACCCCCCTCCACGA
Organism: Synechococcus sp. BS301-5m-G53; assembly: GCA_016779825.1. Classification (GTDB taxonomy): domain Bacteria; phylum Cyanobacteriota; class Cyanobacteriia; order PCC-6307; family Cyanobiaceae; genus Parasynechococcus. Next base: position 52,818 of record JADHMX010000001.1, read on the forward strand.
GGATGAGGACGGTCGCTACTTCATCCTTCCGGCCCACTCCTATGGCCTTGGTGTGGCGCTGGAGAAGCTGCGGGTTCCCCCCAACATCACCGTGATCTGTCTGGGCAAGAGCACCTATGCCCGCCTTGGAATCATCGTGAACACCACCCCGGCAGAAGCCAGCTGGGAGGGCCACCTCACCCTTGAATTCAGCAACAGCTCCGGTGCTGACTGCCGGATCTATGCCGATGAAGGCATTTGTCAGTTGCTGTTTTTTGAGGGTGATCCCTGCTCAACCACCTACAGCGATCGACAGGGCAAGTACCAGCACCAGCCGGAGCGGGTGACGCTGGCCAAGGTTTAGATCTCCCTCGCTTAAGGGGCCAGGCGCGCCCGGTGCAGCCTGCTTTTTTCGTACCAAGCTGCGAATTCAGGGGCCCACTCGACCATGTGGGGCCACATCAAATCGCACAGCTGGCGGATCTCCAGCTGTGCATCGAGCTTGGCCCGCAGATCCATGAAGTGCAGGAACGCCCGCAGACTGAAGCTCACCACAAAATGTTGGCGGTAGTCGAAGGGAAGGATGCCCCTGGCATGCTCTTCGGAGAAGCCGGCCCTGAGCAGATCTCGGTAGCGCTCGGCGGCACTTCGGCACAGGTCGAGATCCTGGTTGCGTAGTGCTTCGGTGTAGGCGTATTTCTTGCCCTGCCTGTCGCTGTACTCGCCGACAGGCCGCAGATAGAACACCTCTTCAAGGTCCAGGGCTGCATCCGCTGCACGGCAGATGCGTTCGCCCGTATAGCGCATCGATTGCACGTCGAAGCTGACGCCAACGCGATGGGTGCGGGCCTGCTGCATCACCGAGTGTGGGAACCAGCCCACGTTCAGCACGATCTGTGCATGCTCCATTGGGCCGTAGTGGCCGCGCTCTCCCGACAGCAGACGTTTGACGCAGATCTCTCCAGCCCGTTGTTCATCCGGCCAATTGGCACGGTCTCCAGCCACAAACCCTTCGCTGTAGTCCTGATGCATCGCGGCGTAGACGCATTGCTGCGGGTTCGGCGTAGCTGCGATCAGATCGACCCGAAAGCGGTCCATGGGAGCGTCAAAGTGACGAGTTGTGGTGATCATGGCGAGGCGTGTCAACCATGGCTGCGGGGTCCGGCCGTGGGTTGGCTCGTGGCTCCTGCCAATGCACCGTCAGTCGAGGAGGGCGGCGCCAGTCGGCTGATGTTGCCGACGCCAGGCAAAGCTGGCAACGGCTGATCTTCAAGCAGAGCTGCAGTCAGCAGCTGCAGCTCTTCAGCGCTGCGCAGACCAAGGGATCGGCCCCTGGGCTCCCCTTCGGCATTGAAAAGATTCAACTGGGGGATGCCGTTGACGTCGTAGCGATCAACCAGATCTTGCCAACGGGGATTGTCGACGTTCACAAGCACTACATCGAGTCGATCCCGCGAGGCCTTCTCCAGTTCCAGCATCGATGGCGCCATCTCTCTGCACACCTGACACCAGTCGGCGTAGAACTCGATCAGCGTGGGACGTCCGTTGGTCAATGCTGTCTGTGGGTCGATGGATCGTCTCGCCAGCTGTTCCATCGGGCTTTCGCTTTGGATGCCGCCGCGCAGCAGGACCAGGCCAAGGGCTAGAGCAATTGCAATCGCTACCAGCACCCATCGCTGTGCCGTGCCCAGGGGCGAAGACTCAGGTGTCCCTGTCATCGCGCTTCAATCGAAGCCATCACTCTGGCAGCTCTGCAGAAAGCCCGCGGCTAGCTTGCGTCCATGCCAATCCTGCGACTGCTGAGCCTTCCGGTTCGGGCGCCGTTGCTGACGGTGCTGTTCTTCGTTGCGGTTGTGCTCGGCAACCATTGGCAGATTGTTCAGCCCTCGTTCACCTCTCTCTACGGGGTGAGTTCGGCCTGGTTCTGGTGCCTTGTGCTGCTTCAGGCCCAGGTGGTTGTCGTGTTCTGCACGATGCCGGATCTGCTGCTGAGACAGGTGTCGATGCTGATGGCGTCCAGCCGGGTGATGACGTTGGTGGTCACGCTGCTGGTGGTGATCACAGGAGGCATCTACCTGCTGAAGCTCAATGTGCTCACCGACGTGTTGATCCTGGCTTCAGCGTTGCTTTTGGCCAGGCTCGATCTCATTCGCATCGGCGTTCTGCCCGCTGCTGGGATTGGATTGCTGCTGATGAGTGTTGTCGTGATCGGTGGGATCGTCGCTGGCACGGTCCTGCCGCACCCCACGGCCAGCCTCTTCGCATACGGGTTGAGCACCAGCTGAGTAGCTGAGCAGGTTGTCGAGGACTTTTTTGGTGTAAAAGCGTGTTTCCGGGTAGGGGATGCGTTCCACCCAGAGTGCTGCGTCTTCACCGTCCGTGGGCTGCGGCCACGAGGCAACGGCACCCGGTCCGGCGTTGTAGCTCGCAATGCTGCGGAAGGGGTCGTTCTCCCATCGCTTCAGCAATTGGTTGAGGTAACGCGCTCCCAGCCGAATGTTGTCGGCGGGATCCTTCAGCATCAGCGCGCTGGTCGGCGCGCCAGCCATTTCGGTGGCTGTGGAGGGCAGCAGTTGCATCACGCCAACGGCCCCGGCAGGGGAGACGACCCCAGGTGCAAAGCGTGACTCCTGTTTGGCAATCGCTCGCAGCAGATTGGCTTGAAGGCCTTCTCCTTCAGCAGCTGTTTGCATCTCAGCCTCGAAGAGGCGGGGAAACTGGCTGCGATGAAGCAGGCTCTGTTGTTGGCAGTTGGGATCACGCCAGCGCAGGCTGAGCCACCAGAGCTGATCCAGTGCCATCCAGGTGTCCCCAATGGCCAGGCGCAGCCTGCCCTCCGCCAGACGCTCCTCGGGTGGGGGCTTGATCAAAGGATCCCTCTGGGCCTGCCAAACCTCCCAGGCGGCATTGACCTGTCCCAGGCGCCAAAGCTCGTTCACCAGGGCGTTGTGGCTGTTGAGGGGGTGCCAGGTTTGGGGATCCTGCTGCGGGTCGTGGTTGCGTAGATCAAGGGGTTTGGCGATTCCCAGACGATCCATGGCGCGCCATCGGTAATAGCCCGCGGGGAAGGCAGCGATCAGCCGGCGCCAGGTGCGTTCCGCCTCTTCTGAATCTCCGAGCTGCTGGTGGCTGAGCCCGAGCCAGAAGAGCCTGCGCGCCTCCAAGGGAGGAGGCAGAGGCCCATCCTCATCGCGGCGTTCCAGCAGGTGGCGGGCACGATCCCAAGCCCCAGCGACAAATGCCTCGCGGGCAAGGTCCCATTGGAGTTGCCAGATGTCGGGATCGTTGGGCCACTGGTTCAGGGCGGCTTTCGCCCCATCCCCGCCTGCCAACCGCACGCGGGCCGCGGCGACGGCAGCTGAGCGCTTTTCAACGGCATCCGGCAGGGCATCCAGCACCCCAGGCTCGGGATAGAGCGGTTCGCTCAAGATCCGCGCCGCCTCAAGGCTGGCGGGGTGCTCTGGTTGGGTTTGAGCCAGCGTCAGCAGCTGTTGTGTACCCGCGTCCGGGTTGCCAAGCAGCAGCAGGGACCGACCGATGGCCAGCTGGGTGTCTGGAGAGGCATCGAGGTCTTGGAGGCAGGCCAGGGCGGTTTCGGCATGGCCTCGTTTCGCCAATGCCTGCGCCAAAGATTGACGCTGATCGGGCTGGAGTGCTTCTGCCCCTGTGGCTTGGCAGGCGTCACGCATTAGCTCAAGGGCGCCTGGCCAGCGCGCATTCCAGCGGACCAGGTGCAGGGCTCCCTGATGGGGTCGTAGCGGTTCGAACCCATTCCCTGCCGCCAAGGTCAGCGCTGCCGGATGCGCAGGTTGCTGCTGAAGCAGCTGCTGGTGAAGAACGGGGTTCGTCTTGCCGAGAGCCAAGCGAGCCCAGGCGGAGCCGGGCGCTGCGGGAAAGCGATCCAGCAGGAGCTGCCAAGTGAGTGCTGCCAGCGATGACTTCCCCTGAGCGGCGGCCGTCAGGGCTGTCCGTTCAAGCACCACAGCAGCGATCGGATCCCGCCCCCAGCCTTGGCCCTGGAGCAGTTCAGTCGATCCATCCCTGGCCACCATCAATAAAGCCGCTTCCCGTCGTGTCTGCGGATCGATGGACCAGCGGTAGTGCTGCCAGAGCTGCGCTTGCGAGAACTCAGGCGTCAACGGCTGGTGCGTTCTGTTCAGCAGTTGCTGCCCACCCAATGCAGCCAACCCGCTCAGACCAGCAACCGAGAGCAGCAGCAGCGTTCCGATTCGCGGCCCTGCCTGCACACCCAACCCGGAGCTCAATCCATTCTGATGCTCTTCACCGCGATGGCGAGCGTTTCATCGACTGGGATGCCAGTGGAGGGCAGAGCTGCACCTGTCACGTTCTCGGGAACCAGCATCAGAGGCACTTCCTATGGTGCTGTCCACGATTGAGACCCATGGTTCAAAAGGCCTGTTCCCCGATCGGCCCCGCTCTCGGTGACGCTGCGCCAGGTTTTGGAACCGATGGGATCCGCGGGCTCGCTGGCACGATTCTGACGCCAGCCTTGTGTCTTCAGGTTGGCTACTGGGTTGGCCGGGTGCTACAGGCGGAAGGCCCTGTGCTGATCGGGATGGATTCCCGGACCAGCGGCACCATGGTGGTATCGGCCCTGACGGCTGGGTTGACGGCGGCCGGGCGCGATGTCTGGACCCTGGGTTTGTGCCCTACACCGGCTGTTCCTTTGCTCATCCGCCAGCTGGGGGCCGCCGGTGGCCTGATGGTGTCCGCCAGCCACAACCCCCCTGCTGACAACGGCATCAAGGTTTTCGGCGCCGATGGCGCCAAGCTCAGTGCCCAACGTCAGGCCCAGGTGGAGGCAGGCCTCAAGGGGCAGACGTCCATTGCTGAGCAGGGAGGAACGTTTCGCTGCGGCGTTGCACGATCAAGCGCCGACCTCCTGGATGGGTATCGGGAGGTGTTGCAGCAATCGGTGGCGGAACGCCGACTTGACGGTGTTCCCATCGTGCTGGACCTCTGCTGGGGATCCGCCACAGCCTGTGGTGCGGACGCCTTCCGTGCCTTGGGGGCTGATCTCACCGTGCTCCATGGGGAACCCGATGGCTCCCGCATCAACGTGGCTTGCGGGTCAACCCATCTGGAACCGCTGCAGCGGGCTGTGCTCGAGCGCGGCGCGGCGATGGGCTTTGCCTTTGACGGTGATGCCGACCGGATGCTGGCGGTGGATGGCCGCGGTCGCATCATCGATGGAGACCACGTGCTCTATCTCTGGGGTTCTGTGCTGCAGGAGCAGCAGGCGCTCCCCGATCAGCGGTTGGTGGCCACTGTGATGTCGAACCTCGGCTTTGAGCGGGCTTGGCAGCAGCGCGGCGGCATCCTTGACCGCACGCCGGTGGGAGATCAGCACGTTCATGCCGCGATGGTGGCCAGTGGCGCGGCCCTCGGTGGAGAACAATCCGGCCACATCCTTTCGGCCTCCCATGGGCTGTGTGGCGACGGTGTACTGACCGCCGTGCAGTTGGCCACCTTGTGCCATGCCCAAGGCATCTCCCTCAGCGATTGGTTGGACCGCAGTTTCCAGGCCTATCCCCAGAAATTGGTCAATGTGCGGGTGATGGACCGTTCGCGTCGCAAGAACTGGAGCACGTGCACCCCTCTGACCGACGCCATTGCTTCAGCAGAGAAATCGATGGGCGAGACCGGTCGAATTTTGGTGCGAGCCAGTGGCACTGAGCCTGTGCTGCGGGTGATGGTGGAAGCCGAGCAGTCAGCAGCTGTTGAGCATTGGACGGGGCATCTGGCCGCCGTCGCCGAAGAGCATCTCAACGTGGCCTGAGGGTCAAGTCCTGCGCCATCCGCAGAGCGCCATCACAGGCATCGCCCCTGGCTTCTCCCCAGCGAGCCTTAGGGATCGACTGACCGATGGCCTGCTGCACAGCCGTTCGGAACCCCGTCAGATGGGTGACGGCGCCCCCCTGGCAGACCACCAGGGGGGCTTGCAGTGAAAGACGCTGGGCCACGGTGCTGATGCAACTGGAGAGGGATGTTGCTGATCGCTGCACAATCTCCTCCGCGCCTGAGCAGCCGTCGGTTGCTGCCTCCACCACCAGCGGAGCCAGAGCGGCGAAGTCCGCTGTGCCGAAGTCGTTGCGCACCACCCGGGCTTTGACCGCTGCGTGGCTGTCGCACCCGATCTGATTCCAGATTCGCTGGCGCAAAGGATGGTCGGGCAAGCGCCCATCGGCCATGCGCAGGGTCAATTGCAAGCCCTGGTGGCCGAGGTCAAAGGCTGAGCCAGCACCATCGAGCAGCCAGCCCCAGCCGCCACAACGGTGTTCACGGCCATCGTCGCCTCGGCCCAGCACGATCATCCCCGTGCCGCTGATCACCATGATTCCGGCACCTTCTGGGATCGCACCGCGCAAAGCGGTGCGTTCGTCTCCTGTGACCAGTGCCTTGCACAGCCCTGAGCCATCACCAACGACCAGTGCTTGACCCACCAAACGTTCAGCGCGCTGTTGCAACGCTGTTCCGTGTTCGATGCCGCTGGCTCCGACAACGGCTGCCTGGATCACGCCATCGGGGTGATCGTTGAGGGCGTGCTGTGCGCTGGTGCGGATCGCCTCGATGAAACGTTGTTCCCCCAGGGGAGCATCCAGGTGGCTGACCCCAGGCCCTTCGCCTTCGCCAACAGGCTGATGCAAGCCGTCTTGAACGAGGCTGAGGCGGCAGCGGGTGTGCGTCTGCCCGGCATCGAATCCTGCGAGCAGCCTCATGATTCGCCGGGTCGACTCACCAGGGTGGCCAGGGCCAACCAGCCGATCAGTTGAACTTCGGGGCGGAAGAAAATTGTGTCGGTGCTGCCCTGCATCAGCAGGCCTGCGATGGCAGCAAGGCTGGCGATGGCCGCCAAGGCGCTTGGACCATCGGCATTGAGCTGCTGCAGGCCCTGCCGCAGGCTGCTTGCGAACAGCCCGAGACAGGCCAGCAGCCCGGGAACGCCGGTTTCCACCAGGATTTCCAAGGGAACGGAGTAGGCACTGAGGGCGTTGAACTTCGGTTGCTGATACAGGGGATAAATGCTGTTGAAGGCCGCATTGCCAGGACCGATGCCGAGCCAGGGCCGGTCTTGCACCATCTGGATGGCTGCCATCCAAACGTTGATGCGGAAATTGTTGGAACTATCCCCTCGCCCCGCCAACAGGCTGGTGATGCGTGTGCGGATGGGATCGATCTGGGTGGCCGCGACGACCAGACAAGCGGCTCCAATCAGCAGCACAGCGAGGGGCACGAGACGTCTCCAGACCAGTGGCCAGTGGCGTGTCCAGCGCAGCAGCAGCAACAGCAGCATCACGGCGACGGCAGCCACCATCCCCAGCCAGCCTCCGCGGCTGTAGGTGAACAGCGTTGCTGTTCCCGCGAGCGCCAACGTGGTGGCGGCAAACAACCGGGCTCCCACACCACGCCAGCGCACCAGAGCGATGGCTGCGAAGGGGATCAGCGGCAGCAGGTAACCCGCCAAGAGATTTGGATTCCCAAGGGGGCCATAGATCCGAATGGTGCCAGCGCTGATGGAATTGGGATCCGCCCAGCCCGCCAGTTCCTCGCTGGAGGCATACAGCTGACGCAAGGCCAGAACACTGCTGATCAGGCCGCCACTGAGCAGACCAGCGACAAGCCGGTTCCACCATCGTTCGTTGCTCAGCAGCAGTTTGCAGAGCAAGGCGTAGACACCCAGGTAGCTGAGCAGTTTGATCAGCCCCTTGCTGGCTGCAATCGGAACCGGTGAAAAACCTGTTGCCAGCGCCGCGATGGCGAGAAAGAGCATCAGCCACAGCGAGATGGCACCGATGCGGCGTGGTGGACTGCAGAGGCACCAGAGCAGCCACAAGGTTCCGCAGGCTGCAATCAGCAGGGCCAGTCCCGTGCGTGTGAACAGGGGAAGACCTGAAAACAACAACAGCAGGAGCAGCCCGGCCAGTTGTTCCAGTCGTTTCAGCACCGCCGGATCCGGTGCCATCAGCCCCTGCCAGCGGGCTAACAGTGGAACGCCACTCGCCGCCTGGGTTGCATCCGCAGAGGCCATCGTCGGGCTCAGGTGGTGAGTGCTTCCGCCGGATTATCGATCTCTTGCCAACGCTCTTCCAGATCTGACACGGAAGGAAGTGGACTTTGGTTCCTCCGGTAGAGAACCCGGTAGACGGGGAGGTTTTGCTCGAGCACGTAGCGCTCCCGTTCGGTGGGCACCGCAAGCGGGTTGCTGGCCCGCCAGGGACGTTGATCCTCTGATGGGCGGTCAAAACAGGCGCTGAGTTCGGTGAGCGCCACCATCGGCTCAATCACGTCGAGAACATCGCTTTGCAGAAACAGCTCCCGTCCAGGGCGGAGGGCCGTTGCGATGGCCAGGAGCAGCGCCGGTTGCAGGACCCGGCGCTTGCGGTGGCGCCGCTTGAACCAGGGATCGGGAAACTGAATGGAGACCCGTTGCAGCCGGTCTGGTTCCAGGGCCTTCATCCAGCCTTCCAGGCTGATGTTGGCGTTGCAGAAGAGGATCCGAACGTTGCCGTGCTGCGATGCGATTGCGTCGCGATCGGCGGAGGTCACCAGGGGCCGGCGGATTTCAACCCCGAGGTGGTTCCAGTGGGGATCACGCTCGGCCAGGCCCAGCAGGCAACGCCCACGAGCGCAGCCGATATCGAGGTGGATCGGCTGATCAGGAACGCGGAACAGCTGCTCGGGTGGTGGGAGTTCCAGCGGGAGCTGGAAGAAGCTGCTCAGGGGATTGACGTGCTGACGCAAGGTTCCGAGGCGGTGCGATCCGGTTCAACCGAGATTGTCAGAGCCGCTATCGAGCTCCTGGCGCAGCAAGCCCCAGCAGGCGGTGTAGCCGTGTAGGTGGGTCGTCCCGCTAATGGGCCCGATCTCACCGTTGCAGAACGCTCCCGCCACGGGCAGGTCGGGGATCAGTTGGCGGGCCAGGCTGATGTCGCCATCGGCACGACCGAATAGCCCCTGGCCCCGTCCCATGCAGGCCATCAGCAGTCCGAAGTGGACGGTGTCGTTTGGATGATCAGCCGTCGCTGCCCTTAGCAAGCCAAGGGCCTCGTCCTGGGAGGCGGCGGCTTCGCGCAGGTGGAACTGCACGTTTTGGCCGGCCCGCACCCGCTCCGCAACGGCAACGGCGCCATTGTTGGGATCCACGCCGATCAGGTTTCGGATCAGGAAGGCACTGGCATCTGACGCTGCTCCATTGGCTTTCAGCCGCAGGCTGCTGCGTTCGACGCCAAGAAACAGCGAGTGACGCACCAGCTCGCGCTCCCGTTCGCTGAGGTCGGCCAGGACCCGCTGCAGGCAGGTGATGGGGCTGGCTTTGCTGGTGCCGTCACTGAGTTCCAGCAGCACGTTGCGCTGCACTTGCTCAATCGAGAACACCGGCCCGATGGGTCGACAGCCCTGTGCCACCACTGTTTCGAGACGCCAGCTCCCCCCAATGGAACAGACCACCGCACCGGTGACGATGCGGTCATCAAGCAGCAGCGATCCGTGCGGGCTGTTGTGGGGCGCTGCGATGCCCCCAATCTTCTCGGCAGCCGGGTAGGCGTAGTCGAGCCCGCTGATCAGATCATTGATGCCGCTGCTGGTGGGGTCGATCAGCAGGATCTGGCTGCGACCGTCTTCGGGTTTAGTGCCGACCCAGTCCTGCCATTGCTGGGCGGCTCCATCCAGATCAGGCAGCTCTTCGGTGCTGAGGTGTCGGGTGGCGATCGAGGCCCCCGGCAGGGAGAGCATTGTCACGCTCAACGCTGGTGTCTGCTCCAGTTCCGAGGCACTGCCGTCGCCGCGGGTGCCCACAACGCCTCCCCCGGTGCATCCGATCCAATGCTTCGCGCTGACCTGAGCACGCAACATCGGCAGCAGCCGCGGCAGGTCGGTGGCGTAACCGGTTGAGACGAAGACAAGGGCGAGATCGGCTTCCCCCCTGGGTCGACCCAGTTGCTCCACCACATCGCTCACCGCCTCGTCCAGGGACGCTTTGGCGGAAAGCGCTGTCCGGCAACCGGCGTCAGCGCCCCCGGATCGGAACCAGCTGAATGGTGCGAACGGTGCCATGAAGCGGACCTTATCAACCCTGGAGCTCAGCTCGGGACGTTGATAATGGCGGCACTGTGACAGTCCCCAGTGAACGAGCTCACCTACCGCGCTCTGGTGTGGCTGACCTATCGCCTGGCCGCCACCTTTGCTGTGGGTGTGCCTTTGGTTCTGTTGATCTGGTCGGCCTGGCGTCGCGAGCCGATGGTGATGCGGCTTCTCGGCATCTATTGGAAAGTGGCCAGCCTGATGGCGATCAGCCTGCTGCTGCTGACGGATCAACGCCCCCTGGGCTACGCCACGGCGGTTGTTGCACCCCTGTTGATGGTGATCAGCCTGTGGTTCTGGGTCGACATCAATGAAGAGCTGGCCGACCAACCGTCCTGGCGCCCCCTGCCGTTGGCGGTGAAGGTTTGGCGTTGGGCGTTCAGTGGTTTTGGCCTGCTCAGCCTGGCCATGAGCGCCACGGGCTTGCGCTGCATGCAACAGCTGGACTCACCGACATGCTTCACCTGGCTTGAAGCTCCCCAGGGCATCCATGGTCTGGCGGCCACGGTGTTCAATTTTCTCTTCGGTGGCATGTGGACGGAGGCCGTTGCCGCTTTTGTGGGTTACGTCGCCCTGGTGGCCTACCTGGCAGGCCTGCTGCAGTGGCTGTTGGTGCGCCTTCCCCGTTACGGACGTGTTGCGGGCGATTTCTGATGACCAACCAGGCGGTGGTTCAGGCACTGGAGGAGCGCACCCGACTTGACCCCCAGCGGGTTGTCCGCTTGCGGGGAGACGTGGGTGACGAGCCGTTTGAGTTGTTGATCTTCCGTGGGTTCAGCAGCAGTACCACCCATCCAACCGCCTTTGACCCTGATGCCTCAGTTCTCCCCGAGGGGACAAGCCTGAATCAGGCCGAGCTGTTGCAGGGCCCACTGTCTCCCAGTCGGGAGGTTGTGCTGGCGGGACCGATGCCGCCCAACGACCTCCTGGCTCAGGCCAACTGGTGAGTCCGGCGTTCCAGAACGCCAACACAGCGACCGCAGATGTGGGGGTTATCTGGGTGCTGACCAACATCCCCCTCGTAGTGCCAGCAACGCTCACATTTGATTCCCCTTGCTCGGTTCACCTCGATCAATGCGAGGTCATCGTCCTGGCTGGCCAACAGTTCGGCCCATGGCTCGCCACCAATCTGCAGTTGTGAGACCAGAAGCCAGTCGCGCAGGCCATCCACCTCGGCATCCCCCGTCTCATTCAGCCAGGACAGAGCGGCCTGGAGTTCCGGCCGGCGGGCGTCAATCCGAACGGCTGCCTCCAGCGATGCGCCGAGTTCCTGACGGCTGCGGCAGTCTTCCAGAACTTTGTTGACGGCGGCGCGGAGCTCCCGAAGCTCTTGAACCGGAGCGCTGAGAGCAGCATCACGCCAGTCGGCTGGGACCGTGGGCCAACCGCGATGAAAGACCGAGGTCTCATCGACTGAGTAGGGAAGGTTCTGCCAGATGTCTTCGGCCATGTGGCACAGCACCGGAGCGATCAGTCCGGCCAGCCGTTCGATGATTAGGGCCATCACGGTTTGGCAGCTGCGTCGGCGCTGGTCCTGGGGGGCGCTCACGTAGAGCCTGTCCTTGGCGATGTCGAGGTAGAAGTTCGACAGATCGGTGACGCAGAAGTTCTGCAGGAGCTGGAAGAAGCGGAAGAACTCGAAGCTTTCGAAGGCTGCTGTGATGTCGTCCATCACCTCGGCCGTGCGCTGCAGCATCCAGCGGTCCAGCAACGGCAGTTCCGTAACGGGGATGGCGTCGGTTGCCGGATTGAAGTCGTGCAGGTTGCCCAGCAGATAACGGCTGGTGTTGCGCACCTTGCGGTAGACATCGGCCAGCTGGCGCAAAATTCCAGCCCCGATCGGTACATCGGCGGAGTAATCCACAGAGCTCACCCAGAGCCGCAACACATCGGCGCCGTAGGGAGGTTCCTGCTTCTGGTTCTTGCCCCCCTCGATGATCACCATCGGGTCGACCACATTGCCGAGGGATTTGCTCATCTTGCGACCCTTTTCATCCAGGGCGAAGCCATGGGTCAGCACCCGCTTGTAGGGGGCGTGGCCATTGACGGCGACCGAGGTGAGCAGAGAGCTCTGGAACCAGCCGCGGTGCTGATCAGACCCTTCCAGGTAGAGGTCGGCGGGATAGCTGAGGTTGTCGCGCTGACTGGCGACAGCGGCCCAGCTGGAGCCGGAGTCGAACCACACATCCATGGTGTCGGTGCCCTTTCGCCACTGGTCGGCCTGGTTGGCGTAGGCGGCGGGTAGCAGCTCGGCTTCATCCTTTTCCCACCAGACGTCGGCACCGTGTTCGGCGATCAAAGCCTCGATGTGGGCCAGGGTGTCGGCGTTCAGCAGCACCTCACCGTTGCTTCGGTGATAGAAGACGGGGATTGGCACACCCCAGGTGCGCTGACGGGAGATGCACCAGTCCCCCCGTTCCTTGACCATCGATTCGATTCGGTTGCGACCGGAGGCCGGGGTCCACTCCACTGCTGCGATCGCATCAAGGGCCTGTTGTCGGAACCCTTCCACGGAGGCGAACCACTGCTCTGTGGCTCGGAAGATGGTGGGTTTCTTGGTGCGCCAGTCGTAGGGGTAGCGGTGGCCATAGGCCTCCTGCTTGAGCAGGGCCCCGGCGGATGCCAACGCCTCAATGATCGCGGCGTTGGCATCCTTGAGCACGTTCAAGCCAGCGAACGGCCCGGCTTCTTCAGTGAGGTTTCCGGCTTCATCCACGGGGCAGAGCACCGGGAGGCCGTTCTTCTGGCCGGTGTGGAAGTCGTCAACGCCATGACCAGGCGCGGTGTGCACCAGGCCCGTGCCCGATTCGGTGGTGATGTAATCGCCGCCGATCACCACCGGACTGGTGCGGTTCAGCAGGGGGTGGCGGTAGGTCAGACCAGCCAGCAGGGCGCCCTTCACCGCGGCGCGGCGGGACAGCGGGCGGTTGAGGGTGCTGCTCAGCGACTCAATCAGGTCGGCAGCCACCAGCAGCAGGCGACCTTCGCCGTCGTCGGCCAAGGCGTAGTCGAGCCTTTCGTTCACCGACACCGCCAGGTTGGCCGGCAACGTCCAGGGGGTGGTGGTCCAGATCGCCACCTGCAGGGCCCGGCCGAGGGCCTCCGTTTCGGTGGGCAGATCAAGGCCATCAGCTTTGAGTGCATCCCGGAGAGGTGCCGGTAGATCCACCGCAGGGAAGGCGGCGTAGACGCTGGGGCTGGTGTGGCCGTCGGGGTACTCCAGTTCGGCCTCAGCCAAGGCTGTGCGTGAGCTCGGGCTCCAGTGCACCGGCTTCAGGCCCCGGTAGATGTGCCCCTTGAGCACCATCTCGCCAAACACGCGAATCTGGGCGGATTCGTACTCCTTCTGCAGGGTTAGATACGGCTGCTCCCAATCGGCCCAGATGCCCCAGCGCTGGAAGCCTTTCATCTGGCCATCCACCTGCTTGCGGGCGTAGGCGGCGGCCTTTTTGCGCAGCTTGATCGGTGTCAGCGCCTTGCGCTGTTCCTGATCCATCGACTGCAGCACCTTGAGCTCGATCGGCAGACCGTGGCAGTCCCAGCCCGGCACGTAGCGCACCTGCCGCCCGTTCAACACCTGATATTTGTTGATGACGTCCTTCAAGACCTTGTTGAGGGCATGGCCCATGTGCAGGGCCCCGTTGGCGTAGGGCGGTCCGTCATGGAGGGTGAAGGTTGGACCGCTGTTGTTCAGGCCCAGCTCGCCATCGATGCCCTGGTCTTTCCAGAAGGCCTGCAGTTCAGGTTCGCGTTGGACGGCATTGGCGCGCATGCCGAATCCCGTCTGCAGCAGGTTGAGCGTGTGTTTGTAGGAGGGACGTTCCTCGGCGGTGGCGTCGCGCGTCTCCTTGCTCACGGGGTCCCTGCTCTGGCCTCGGGATTATCAGTCTTCGCCCTCTGGGGATGTGACCTCCGCCGGCGGATCGGGCTCACCGCTGGCCGCTTCTGAAGACGCAGCATTGCTTGTGGCAGTGGTTTTAGGCGATTCGGGACGCACCCATTTTTTGCTCTTGACCCCTGATTTGCCGGCCGGCTTGAGCTGTTTGGCGATACCACTGATGCCCTCGCCGACCCTGCCCGTGGTGATGAGGAGCTGTTGAACGCTGGTGCGCCAATGGTCGAGCGAGGTGAATTGCTGCTGTTCGGTTTCGCTGAGGCTGTTCCAACGGGCCTGTCCAACTTCGGCGGCCAAGCGAGCGATCAACAACCCGGCGCAGAGAACGGCAAGCATCGGCGCTCCCCGCAGCCGGTCGGTGCTGGTGACCAGAACAAGACCCAGCAACAACACCACCGCTCCCCACACACCATCGCGCGGGCGGCTGAGTTCAACGGCCAGAAGGGGAAGCAGCAGGAGTGCCAGGCCAAGCAGGAGGCAGAGATCGCCGCTGAGAGTTGCGAGCATCCGTGGTCGGGCGGACTGCTCCCATTCTGGAGCGATCTCTAAAGTCAGGACGTTGCCCACCTGGCGGAATTGGTAGACGCGCTGGTTTTAGGTACCAGTGGCTTTGGTCGTGGGGGTTCAAGTCCCCCGGTGGGCATTCCTTTCTCTACCTTGGGTCGGGATCGTTACAGACTTGTTGCCTGACCTCCGGATGCACCAGAGCACTGTTCAACAACAGCAGCCTCGTCCGGTTGGAGTAGGCCACCGCTCGGTTCCCCGTGAATTTGTTGATCCGCCCGCCTTCTGGAATCCCACCGTTGGCTTGTTTTGGGGCGGCTATGCCCTGGCGGCTCTGACCGTCTGGGGTTGGTTTGTCGCAGGTTGGCCACTGCCAGTGCTGCTCTGCACGGGCTTCCTGGCGCTGCACCTCGAAGGGACGGTGATTCATGACGCCTGCCACAACGCGGCCCATCCCAATCGATGGATCAATCAGGCCATGGGCCATGGCTCAGCGCTGCTGCTCGGCTTCAGCTTCCCAGTCTTCACGCGGGTGCATCTGGAGCATCACGCCCATGTGAATGATCCGAAGAACGACCCGGATCACATCGTCAGCACCTTCGGGCCGCTCTGGCTGATCGCACCAAGATTTTTCTATCACGAGTGGTTTTTCTTTCAGCGTCGCCTCTGGCGCCGCTGGGAGTTAATGCAGTGGGGCTTGGAACGCAGCGTTTTTGTGGTGATCGTTCTGGCCGCAGCACGCTTTGACTTCCTGCCGTTCATCTTCAACTGTTGGTTCGCTCCTGCCTTGATGGTGGGGGTGACGCTGGGTCTCTTCTTCGACTACCTCCCGCATCGGCCGTTCACCTCCCGCAATCGGTGGACGAACGCCCGCATTTATCCCGGCAGGCTGATGAACTGGCTGATCATGGGTCAGAACTATCACCTGGTTCATCACCTCTGGCCGTCGATTCCCTGGTTTGAGTACAAACCGGCCTACGAGGCCACCAAGCCTCTGCTGGATTCCAAGGGATCTCCTCAGCGGTTGGGCATTTTTGAGACCCGCCAGGATGGTTACAACTTCCTCTACGACATCCTTGTGGGTGTTCGAAGCCACAAGCGCCGCAGCGGAAAAATGAGGCGTGCGGCCCGGTTCATGCCCGGCCGGGGGATGCGCCGCCAGTGGCTCGGTTTTGTGGATCGCATCGCGATCAAAACCGAGCCAAAACGCTGGGTGTCGCGCTGAATCTGATTCAGTCGGCCAGGATTTTCGGAACCCGGAAGAAGTCACCTTCCCGTTGGGGCGCCTGATTGAGGATCTCTTCGCGTACGGGGGTCGCCTGTACCGCGTCCCCCCGGGTCACATTGGTGACCTCCACGGCTCGGGTGGTTTCCGGAACCCCCTCGGTGTCCACCTGCTGCAACTGACTGACGTACTCGAGGATGGATTCGAGTTGATCGGTGTAGGTCGCAATTTTGTCCTCGGGCAGATCGAGGCGGGCGAGCTGGGCCACCTTGCGGACGTCGTCGCTGGAAATCTGGCTCATGACTCGCCGAGGAACGTGCGCAGATCCTCGCTCAACGCGGTGGCAGCTGTCTCCAGCAAGGCTTCGCCGTGATCGGCAGTGGCCAAAGAAGGATGGGATCCCATGCGTCCATCGGGGTGACGGCGACGGAAGTCGTCAGGTCCGTGAATCGGACCCGCTGGGGCAGGGTCCGGCAGCGGCCGTTGCTTGCTTTGCAGGCTGGGTTCCACAGCGAGGGTCACTGCAATTTCGCTGGGGGTGGCGTGATGTCCTTCCTTGTCGCCATACAAATCCCGCGCCTGGCGCATCACGGGTCCGGCCATGAACCAGTTGGCCAGACGACAACGCAGCTGCGGGGCGACAGGGAGATTGCGGGTGGTGGCGGTGCCGTGGGCCTGGGCAAAGGCGGCTTTGGCCGTCGCAATGTTGCCGCCATGGCCATTGATCACGAACACCCGTTCAAAACCATGCCGACCCAGGGACAACACCAGGTCGTGCAGAACGGCCAGAAGCGTTGCCGGCTGCAGGCTCATCGTTCCCGCGAAACCAAGGTGGTGTTCCGCCATGCCGAAGGCCTGGGCTGGGGTGACCAAAACGCCGGTGCGACGTCCCACCTCAAGGGCCACCGCTTCGGCGGTGAGGGCGTCGGTGCCGATGGCGCCCGTGGGGCCGTGCTGCTCGGTGGATCCCAGGGGAATGATCACCCCCTTGCAGCCTTGGAGGTAGCTCTCCACCTCAGGCCAACTGCGCAGGGCGAGGCGAATGGCTTCCGTGCTGTCGACAGGGCCGGGAGTTGCAGCGGTCATTCAGGCTGAACCAATGCCCTGATGATCGCTCAACTCCAGCCGATCAGTGGGCGGTGCCGTTGCCGTCGTACTGATCGGTGTTGTAGTAGCCGCCGCGGGTTCCGAAGAACAGGCAGGCCAAGGGGAACAGCACAACGCTGGCGAGAAGCACTGTGCCGAGGTTGAAGCTGGAGGTGGCTGCGTCCATCACCTGGCCTGAATTGATCTCAGCTTGGCGTGGATGCACCGCTAATGCATCGGTGATGTGGGTTCTGTTGTGACTTCCCGTCCTTCTCCCGGGATCTCCAACCACTCCCTCAGCCATCCCGTGAGCCAGATGAAGGGAAGGGTGTCGGTCAACGCTGCCAGCACCTTGAACAGGTAGCCGCTGCCGATGAAGCTGAGCAGCTGCGGCAGCACTGATGCTTCTGGCTGCACAGGAAGCACATGGGCGCCGTAATGGCTGATCAGCACCACTGCACTGGTATCCACCAGCTGGCTCACCAGGGTGGAGCCGTTGTTGCGCAGCCAGAGGGCTTTGCCTTTGGTGAGCCGTTTCCAGAAATGAAACAGCCGCACATCCACAAATTGCGCTGTGAGATAAGCCACCATCGAGGCGCCAATCGAACCGAAGCTGAGCTGCTGAATCGTGCGAAAGGTGCTGTCGTCACTGCCGTCCATGGCGGGCAGCACGCCCCCAAGCCAAAGGATCAGCAGCACCCAGCCGTTGAGCAGCAGCCCGACCCACACCACTTGGTTGGCTTTCTGTTCTCCCCAGATCTCGCTGATTAGATCGGTGCAGAGGAACGTGATCGGATAGGGCAGTGCGCCGACAGCCACAACGATCGGCCAGCCGCCAATGCTGCCCAGTTGAAGGAAGCGGGTCAGCCCCAGGATGTTGAGCATGCCCAGGGTCCCGAGGAAGAGGCCCGCCAGCACCAGAAACACCCCGTCACGTCGTGCCTGGAGCTTGCTGTCCAAAGCCTGCGAAGTTCAAGCTGGAACAAGCGTGGCCGCCAGCCGGCAGCCTGTCATCGATTTCGTTTCGCTTCCGCTCAATTTTTTTGCCCGTCCGGCTCAGACCGTGGCTCCTGATCTTGTGGGTTGCAGGCTGGTGAAACGCCAAGACGACGGCAGCCTGCTCTGGGGCGTGATTGTGGAAACAGAGGCGTATTCCCAGGACGACCCCGCCTGCCACGGCTATCGCCGCCGCTCACCCAGTAACGAAACGCTCTTTGGGGAGCCAGGGCGGCTTTATGTGTATGTCAGCTACGGCATCCACCACTGCGTGAACGTGGTCACCGATCGCGAGGATTGGGCCAATGGTGTCTTGCTTCGAGCCGTGGCCCTGCCTGATGAACCGGAGCGGATTGCGGCAGGGCCTGGCCTGCTGGCGCGTCGCTTCGGGCTGG
>JADHMX010000032.1 GCA_016779825.1 Synechococcus sp. BS301-5m-G53
GACCTCATCTACACACCAAGGCCCACCAGCTGGCTCACCGCTGGGCAACGCCGGGGCCATCGCTGCATTGATGGGCTCGAGATGCTGGTGCAGCAGGGCGCTGCCTCACTGCGGCTTTGGAGTGGACGCGATGACGTTCCTGTTGAAGCCATGCGAAGCGCCGCCGCGACAGCTCTTGCGACCTAACGTCGCAGCAATTCCAAGCTCCTTCGTGCAGATCCCCCTCTGGCAGCGGCTGCTCGCACCCCTGGTGTACCTGCTCCCCTGGAGTGACGCCATTCCCTTTGGCCTCGGGGCTGACGGCGTGTTCAATCAGATCCCTGTACTCAGGCTGCTGATCGTTCCAGCCGTGCCGCTGATCCAACTGGATCGCGGGGTTCCCTTCGGTGGTCTGCTGCTGTTCTTCGTGCTGTTTCTGGCGGTGGTACGGAATCCAGCCGTTCCCTACTTCCTGCGCTTCAACACCCTGCAGGCTCTGCTCACCGACATCGTGATCGTTCTGCTGAGCTTCGCCTTTGGCATCCTTCTCCGACCCATTGCCGGAGGCAGCCTGCTGCTGGGGACCCTCTCCAGCACGATCGTGGTGTCTGTGCTGGCCATCCTTCTGTTTGCCCTGGTGGAGTGCTGGCGGGGCCGTGAACCGGATCTACCTGGCATTAGCCAGGCCGTACGCATGCAGCTCTACTGAAGGGGGAGGGGCACGTCAGGGGATAAGGTGTTGGATCCGTCGCTCACTTCGGTGAGCCTGAAGCCCCGTTGGTGCTGCCCATGACGCACGATCCGTACTACGAAACCATGTACATCCTCCGTCCGGACATTCCGGAGGAGGAAGTCGAAAGCCATCTCACCAAGTACCGCGACATGCTCGTGGAAGCCGGTGCTGATGTGCTGGACAACCAGATGCGCGGCAAGCGCCGTCTGGCCTATCCCATTTCCAAGCACAAGGAAGGGATTTACGTGCAACTGAGCCACAACGGCGATGGCCAGCACGTTGCTGTTCTCGAGAAGGCCATGCGCCTCAGCGAGGACGTGATCCGCTATCTGACGGTGAAGCAGGAAGGTCCTCTCCCCGCACCTCGGGTGATGCCTGGCTCTGAAGCCGCTCAGCAGCAGCAAGCTGAAGCCGCTGCATCAGCTGACTGATCAGCATTGTGTGATCCATGGGTGGGCGATACCGTCCGCCCATGGATTCACCAAACGACCAACCTCAGTTAACCGAACCCGTTTGGAACGAGCGTCATGGCGACGCTGAAGTGATTCGGTTGCTGAAGAGCAGAATCAAAGAGCTCGAGGCCGAACTCACTGCTTACGACGATCTTTTGGCCGAACTGCCCGACCTTTTTGAACGCCGATTCCAACAGCGATTAGAGCCGTTGATGGAGCGTTATCGACTCCTTGCGGAACAGGTTGATCCAAGCCAAAGCGAACGACCCAAAGCAGCCCTGCCTGGGAGCTCGGAACCGGAGAACGTTTTGCGTTTTCCGGGCCTGAGGCTTCCCAAGTTCCTGCAGAACCTGCAACGTTCAGCTTGAACGGCGGTGAGTTGCTGACCAGAGTCGGGTTGGCAGACCCCAGACGTAAATGAAGCCCTCAGCGGCACGATGATCGAATTGATCCTCACTGCCGTAGGACGCCATTTCGGGCACATAAAGGCTGCTGTCTGCTGAACCGCGGCCGGTGACCGTGGCCGTTCCCTTGTGCAGCCGAAGACGGACGACACCATTAACGGTGGTCTGGGTGCGGTCCATGAACCCGTCTAGAGCATCCTTAAGCGGGCCAAACCAAAGGCCCTGATAGACAAGATCGGCCCACTGCATCTCCAGTTGCCGCTTGCTGCGCAGCACATCGGCAGCCAAGGTGAGGCTCTCGAGTTCCTGGTGGGCCTGGATCAGAAGCAACAAGCCAGGCGTTTCATAGATCTCGCGAGATTTGATGCCCACCACCCGGTTCTCGATCATGTCGAGTCGACCAATGCCGTGGGTGCCCGCCAGACGGTTGGCTTCACGGATCAAGGCCACGGGATCCAGCCGCTGGCCGTTGATAGAGACAGGATTACCTGCTTCAAAAGCAATCTCGATCTCTTCGGAAGCGTCCGGAGCAGCCTCCACCGATCGGGTCATCGCAAACACCTCCTCCGGCGGAGCCACCATCGGATCTTCGAGGGGTCCCGCCTCGATGCTGCGGCCCAGCAGATTGAGATCGATCGAATAGGGCGACTTCTTGCTCACCGGTGCAGGCAGACCAAAGCGTTCGCCGTAGGCGATGGTCTCCTCACGGCTCATGCCCCACTCACGGGCTGGGGTGAGCACCTTGAGATCCGGAGCCAGAGCGGCGATGGCAACATCAAAACGCACCTGATCGTTGCCCTTGCCTGTGCAGCCATGGGCGACAGCATCAGCACCCACCTCCCGGGCCACCTCCACAAGGCGCTTGGCAATCAGAGGCCTGGCCAGAGCCGTGGAGAGGGGATAGCGGCCTTCGTATAGGGCATTGGCACGAATCGCAGGAAAAGCGAAGTCCTTGATGAATGGCTCAATCAGATCTCCCACCAGCGACTGACTGGCGCCGGCATCCAGAGCTTTCTGACGAATCGGCTCCAATTCATCGCCCTGGCCGAGATCAGCGGCAAAGGTGATCACATCTTCCACGCCCCATTCCTGCTTGAGGTAAGGGATGCAGACACTGGTATCAACTCCCCCGGAATAGGCGAGTACCACCTTCTTGGCGCGGCCCATCAATGGGTCTCCTGATCACAATCGTCTGATTCTCTCGTCTCGCCGGCCGCCACCTGCGAGGAAGTCACAAGCAACCAAGCAGCCAGCAGCACAGCCGGGGAAAAGACCAGCAGCAGCACCAGAGTCCAGGAGGTCTGTAACGGCTCAGGCCGCTGCAGACCCCACCAATGCAGCCCAGTACTGATCGTCAGCGCCAGACCCCACAAGACCATCAGCAGCGCAGGTTTGTTCAGATCAAGCCCGAAAACGGTGCGTGGTTTATCTTGGTTGATTGGCCTGCGTCCCCTGCATGAGCGCTCTGGTTGATTTAAACGCCCTGGACAGCGTCAACCCGTCCCTCACCCGCTACGGGCGCCGTGATCCAGCCCCAGTGCTGCCCTTGCGCGAAGAGCCAGATCTTCTGTCCTGGCTGGAAACCAGCGGCCGTCTCGTCGCCGACGAAGAATCTGGATCACCTGAAGTGAGCACCGTCGAAGAGGAAGAACTCTCCGCGCTGATGGGTGAGAAAGAGGACTACAACAAAGATGACGAGCAAAATGAGGAGCAGTGGGAGGACTGACGTCCTCTTTGCGCTGACTGGTCGACCCTGAGCGACTCATCTAGGGTCCCAGCGACCAGTCCAGTTCCGCTTTGCAATCCACGGATTCGAACCACCGTCCTTGGTGGGAGAACGGCTCACTGAGTGCCAGCGTGCTGATGCTGGTGGTCTTGATGACCAGTTTTGCGTCCGACAAATGGATCCCCAATTCGCAGCTGAGCCTGCCGCTGTTGATTTCAACGGTCTGCGCAACAGCTGCCGCAGCCCTGGGCATTCCGATTCTGCATCGCTTGAAGATGGGGCAGTTCATCCGTGAGGAGGGACCGAAAGCCCATCAGAGCAAAGCTGGAACCCCAACGATGGGGGGTCTGCTCGTGGTTCCCGTCGGGGTCATTCTCGGCAGCCTGATCACACGGGACCCCGTGGCGTCACAACAACTGCTGAGCCTGGCGGCACTGACCTTGGCGTTCATGCTGATCGGCGGGGTGGATGACTGGAGCAGCCTCACCAAACACACCAACACAGGCCTGACGGCGCGAGGAAAATTACTGCTGCAAGCCATGGCGGCCGCAGCCTTTCTGGCTCTCGCCGCCTGGCAGGGCTGGATCAGCAGCGGCATTGCCCTGCCCTTTGACCTTGAACTGCCGTTAGGACTTCTGATCTGGCCTCTGGGACTGTTTGTTGTTCTGGCGGAGAGCAACGCCACCAACCTCACCGATGGCCTGGATGGTTTAGCCAGCGGCTGCGGAGCACTGGTGTTTACCGGCCTCGCACTTCAACTGATGCTGCGAGGAGACAACGGTGATCCCGCCTTGGCTGGCTTCTGCATGACCATGGCCGGGGCTTGGCTTGGGTTTCTCGTGCACAACCGGAACCCGGCTCGAGCCTTCATGGGCGACACGGGATCCCTGGCGATGGGAGCCGCCCTCAGTGGTGTGGCCCTGTTGTCCAACAGCCTCTGGCCCCTGCTGGTGATGGGGGGAGTCTTCGTCGCGGAATCGCTCTCCGTGATCATCCAGGTTTGGGTGTTCAAGGCCACGAAAGGCCCTGATGGTCAGGGGCGACGCGTGTTCCGCATGGCGCCACTCCATCACCATTTTGAGTTGGGCGGCACCGACGAACGAAGCGTGGTGCCTGCGTTCTGGCTGGTCACAGCAGGGCTTGTCGTTCTCGGATTGGTGTTGCATCCCTGAGCTTTGAGCTTCAACCAAATCCGTGGAAACATCCATTCGAATCAATCTCAAGGATGCAGTGATTCAGATCGCCAATGAGATTGAACTTGGTTTCGTACCGTACAAAGTCAATACTTCTGAGAAAGATTGACCCTTACGCAGAAAAAAATGACCGATATTTTCAAGATTTTGGATGACCACAACACAGTGCCCTGAATGAAGGTAGACCTGAACGACTTAGCCGCCACTCGCGGGATTTTTGATATCCAGAACGAAAGCTTCATGCCGCTCACATCCCTTAAAGTCATGTTTTGAGGCGGCAAGGCAGGATGACCTACTTCACCTGGCGTGAAACCGGTCTCACAGCTGACTGCTCAAGCCTCGAGGCGATGGCTGCCCGCTTTGAGGAGTCGGCCAGTTTGATGCGGCGCATGTCAAGCGAAGGGTTCCAACTGGAACGCAAGGGAAAGGAGCAGCGCATCACCCATCCCGACCCATCCGTGTTTGAAGCCTGGGGCTTCGTCAGCGAAGAATCACCGGTTCGCCAACTCACGCTGATCCCCGATCTACAGAACTGATGGACAACCTGCTTGCCAAAACAGCTGAGCTGCTTGCCAACGCAGCGGCAGATCCCGATCGGGTTCTGCGCTGGGTGCTGATCTATTTCGGTGTGTCGTCGCTTGGGTTCATGGGCGTGTGGCTGATCGGAGAAGTGCGCCGTCAGAGCAGCAGCGATTCGAACTGAGCCCTCAGCGGCTTGCTTCCACCGAACGTTGACGCCATTGAGGCGTCTGTTCCATCGATTTCAGCTGCTCTGCGCTGGGTGTCTTAAGGGCATCAAGGAGATGCAGGGGTTCCGCTTCAAAATGAAGGTGAGGACCGGTCGACCAGCGACCCGTGTTCCCGCAGAGACCAATGATCTGGCCGCGGTTGTAGGAGCCAGCGGGAGCACCCGCACTGAGATGGCTGTAACGGGTTTTGACGCCGGCCCCATCTAGATGAAACGTCCATCCGTGGGTGGACGTCCAGCGACTCCGACCCACACCATCATGAGCCGCGCGAACAGGGCGACCAACACGGCAGGCGATGTCCAGGGCTGGATGGTCCTGTTCGACGCCTTGGGTCACCACACCCGACATCGGAACAAGCAACGCGGCAAACAGAGCCAGCAAACAATCAAAACGAGAATTGGAAGAGAATCTTAAGACGCTGTCCCTTCCTTCAGAGAAAAGACAGCATTCCCGTTTTTCCTTAACGCTCTCTTAAAAGGAAAAAAACCCTGTGGTTCCGGCCCATTGCCCGAACGATCTGGCGACGGTTCGAAGTGCACACCAACTGCAGCTCATGCGCAAAGCACTTCTGTTTACCGGTGCCGGCCTGATGGTCGCCGCCGCTGGACTGCCTGGCTTCGCCGCTCCAAAACAAACCGCCCGCACCGTCACCAACGGTTTCGTTCGCTCCAACGTGCTGTTGCCCATCGGTGGCAAAAAGGCCGTCTCCAATCCCGTTCCTCAGGATCTGAGCGATCTCTCCGGTTGGACCCGTGAAGAACTCGAAGTGGGTCTGGAGAAGCAGTACGACGTCGACGTTGCTGACGTCACTCGCTTCCTCTATTCCACTGAAGGCGAGGCCTTCCTCAAAGAGAGCATCAACGGCAACTATCACCCGTACTACAGCCAGCAGAACGATCTTCAGTCCGTTCGCAGCGCCATCATTCTCGATGCTGAAGATGGCAAGCTTTCCAGCTACGGAATGATGGCCAAGCTGCCGACCGACCAGCGCCTGCAAGGTGCCATGAAGGTCTGCAATGCCGACGTGCAAGGTGATTTCCACAAGGACACCTCACTGCTCAGCTGGTACATGAACACCCCGGCCTGCATCCAGGCCTACACCGCCAAGGCCCCCGAGCCCGCTCCCGCTGCACCCGTTCAGGGCCTCTGGTGATCTAACGGCACAACGACAAAACACGTCCACCGAGCCCTGGGTCCGCCCAGGGCTTTTTTAATGCCCACTTTTTTGATGCCCAATGGATCAAGACAAAACCATCAAGGCAAGACCACAACAGGCGTCCCCACATCCACGAGATCAAAAACCCTGCGGATGTGTTCGTCATAGAGGCGAACACATCCATGGGACACAGCACGTCCGACGGTCCAACGGTGGGGCGTGCCGTGCAAGCCGACGTGGGAGCAGCCACGAACCTGCACCACCTTCTCGCCATCCCAACCCCCGGGATTGGAGCAGTCCTGATAAAAAGCAATCCAACGGGATCCCAGGGGGTTTCGGCCTCCGGGGGGAACCAGAGCACCGGTACCTGGATGCCGCCAAACGGGATCCACCGCTTTGAACAGCACCCGATGCTCTCCGAGAGGCGTTTCCCAGCCTTGCGTGCCAACAGCGGCAGGCACCCGCAAACGCAGCTGCCCCTGTTCCAACAGGATCAACTGACGGCTGGAACGATGTAGCACCAGCTGCTTGGTGGAACGCGAACGAATGGCAGCGGGCAGCAAGGCCAGAGCTTCCGCATCACTCAACCAGGGGGCAACCGGTGGAATGGGATCAGCAGACCTGGCTTCGACCGGCCCGAGCTGGAGACAGGCTCCAGCGAGAACCGCCAACAACGTCGCCCGAAGCACTGGACTCGATCAAGAACGCATCCTTGACCTAGCGAGACATCGGGCACTGAACCCCAGGCTGCGGAAAGTCTCAGGACTTGCGTTGATTGATGATGCAGACAGGCCGTTCAAGGATGACCATGCCGTCGTTTCCACGCACCGTGATGCTGCTGGGCAGTGGGGAACTGGGCAAAGAAGTGGCCATTGCAGCCCAAAGGCTTGGCTGCCGTGTGATCGCCTGTGATCGCTATGCCGGTGCTCCGGCCATGCAGGTGGCTGACATGGCCGAGGTGCTGCCGATGACCGATGCCGATGCCTTGCTGGAGGTGGTCAGGCGCCACCAACCCGACGTGGTGATCCCGGAGATTGAAGCGCTCGCCGTCCATGCCCTGGCGGAACTCGAACAGGAGGGGATCACCGTCATTCCGACGGCCCGTGCCACGGCCGTCACCATGAACCGAGACCGCATCCGCGACCTGGCAGCTGGTGAGCTCGGTCTCCGCACCGCCCGGTTCGCCTATGCCTCCAGTGCCGAAGAACTCACAGCTGTGGCGGAACCTCTGGGCTGGCCCGTGGTGGTGAAACCGGTGATGAGTTCCTCCGGCAAAGGCCAGAGCGTGGTGACCTGTGGAGACGATCTGCCTAATGCCTGGGAGGCCGCCATGGCCGGTGCTCGAGGCACCTCAACCCAGGTGATCGTGGAGGAATTCCTTCATTTTGAGCTGGAGATCACCCTGCTCACCATCCGTCAGCGCAACGGCGAAACCCTGTTCTGTGCACCGATCGGCCACGAACAAGAGGGTGGCGACTACCAGTGCAGCTGGCAACCGGCTCAACTGACCAACCAACAACTGCAGCAGGCCCAGGCCATGGCCAAGACCGTCACCGACAACCTCGGCGGTGCCGGCCTCTTCGGTGTGGAATTTTTCCTCTGTGGTGATGAGGTGATCTTTTCCGAACTCTCGCCCCGACCGCACGACACCGGCCTAGTCACCCTGATCAGCCAGAACCTGAGCGAGTTCGAACTGCACCTGCGCGCTGTGCTGGGCCTGCCGATCCCCGCGATCACCACGGCTGATGCTGCCGCCAGCCGAGTGATCCTGGCCCAGACGCAGCTCGACTCCGTCGCCTTTAACGGGGTCGAACAAGCGCTCACGGAAACAGACACCCAACTGCTGCTGTTCGGCAAACCCACAGCCCGCCCAGGCCGGCGGATGGGTGTGGCCCTGGCAACGGGACGAGATCGGAAGCAAGCTCAAGCCAAGGCCGACCGGGCTGCCGCCTGTGTGACCGTGATCCAGGGATCAGCGGCTGCCTGAAAACCGGTAGTGAGTTAAACCATCCAGAACTGCGCCAACACTGGGGCGTTTCGACACGTACACCCGCTGCTGGGTCCGTTGGCCCAACAGGCAGGGATCGTGATCCGCGGGAACAACCGTGGCGGGCAGACCATCCAGCAACTCTCCATCCCCTTGCTGACTGGCCACCACCAGAACCTGCTCCAGGGGGAGCCCCCAGGACTGAGCCAGGAAGCGGATGGCCTCACTGCGGGATGCACGCTGCGGCAGAACGTCCAGGAACCAGTGGCAACGGAGCTGGGGTTCCGCCTGCAGGCCATGGCGGCGCAAGCACTGACGAGCCAACCCGATCAAACCGCGGTTGGAGGCCCGCAACAGGTAGCTGACCTTGTAGCGACTCTGATGATCAGCATCCTGAAGCTGAAGGTGTTCCTGGAGTTGACCCATCGCTGCGAGAACAGCCTCACGATCCCAGGCCTGGCTGATCCGCTTGGCCCAGACAGGATCCTCGGCGTGATCTGCCGCGTGGTGAATCTCGGTTCCAGCCCTGCAGATCCAGGCCTTGGGATCGGGAAGATGCAACTCCCGGTAGCGCTGACGTGCCTGAGCCAGGGAGCGCCCCGTGAGGATGACCAACCCTGTCGAAGCAGCCAAGGGTTCGGCTTGGAGCCGGTCGCGCAGATGCGTTAAAGAGCGTTCCTCCGGCAGCTCCAAGCTGCTGTCGAGATCCAACGCCAACAGCCTGGACACGGGACTCGGCCGCCGCACCACCGACGACACACGAACAGGTGACACGCGGATCTTTTGCTGCATCAGGGCGAGGTACTGACACACATGGGCATCCCAGCTGAAGTGGCGACTGATGGCCTCAACTCCGTTGTCACTCCAACGGCGCCAACGGGACCGATCACTGCCAGCCAATTCCAGGGCTTCCTGAAGTGCGCCGGGATCAGTGACATCCGCCAAAAGACCGTTCTCGCAACGGTTTTGAATATCCCGTGGCCCTCCATCGTCGGTAGCGACCATGGGCAAACCGCAGGCCGCGGCCTCCAGCAGGGTGAGTCCGAAGGGTTCGGTCAACGCCGGATTCACAAACAACCCTCCCCGACGCGCAGCCCAGCGGTACAGAGCGGGGATCTGGGCACGGCTGTGTTGTTTGGGGTAGGCGACCTGGCCATAGAGGTCAAACCGATCCACGAGATCGAACACCTGCTGAAGCACATCGCGCTGCTGCTTCTCGAGCTGACGCGGATCATCCCGACAGCCGAGCACAAGCACCAGGTTGTGACGCTGACGCAGCACTGGGGACTGGCCGTAGGCCTCCACCAGCGCAGGAATGTTCTTGCGCCGCACCGCACGGGAAATCGCCAGCAGGGGCGGGCGATCTGGCTCCCTCAGGAAAGGCTGCAACAGGCTTTGCAGCGCAGAGCATTCCTGGGATGAACTGTGGGGATGAAACCGGGTGGCATCGACCCCGGGGGGCACCACTTCCGCCTGAGCCGCCTGAAAGTGGCCGTAACGGGAATACTGCTGATCAGCCTCCTGACGGGTGCTGGTGATCACCAGATCAGCTTGGGCCAGGGCGCGCTCTTCGGCGTCAATGCGTCGACTGATGGCATAGGTCTGCTCAATCTGAGAGCGATCCAGGCCAGCGGCAAGGAGGCGTCGCTGCTTCTCCCGACCGAGGGAATGGCCGGTGAACACCAACGGAATCCCCATCCGCTGACTGACCAGAGCACCCACCAAGCCGGCATCGGCGTAATGGGCATGAATCCAATCCACCCTCTGGCCGGGCTGGCTCAGGTGTTCCACCAGCTGATCAGCCAACTCCTCGAGATGGGGCCAAAGCAACTCCTTGCGCAGATACCGCTTCGGACCAAAGGGGAAACGCAGGATGCGGGCACCCGGACCAATGACCTCTTCCCGTTGGCTGTAATCGAGGTGAACCCGACGGTCCTGAATCAGGCGAGTGACAACATCAACCTGATCGACCTCGGCCCGCTGAGCCAGGCTGCGCGCGAGCTCCAGGACGTACAACGTCTGGCCACCGGTATCAGCATCCCGTCCCAGCTCAAGCTCATGGGAACGAAACAGGCCGTGAAGATGCAGATGCAACAACCGGATCCCCATTCGCTCACCTCACAAACAACAACGGAACGCAAATTCGGTGCCGTTGGTTTTTCTTTAGAGGCAGAAGAAGGAATAAAAAATGAAAAAAACCTTAGAAGAACAGCAATTTAAACCGACAAAAAAAGCCGAGTCCTTTTGCCTTGCAGTGGATCTGGACCTAAGAAACCAAAGTCGGTGCCGACTGCTGGATGTAACAAGCCAGCAACGTCAGAGACGGTTGCTCACATCGACAAGGCTGCCCTGCTCGTCACCCCAACCACCCGCAGAGAAGGTGACTGAGCCATCCATCTCAAGCTGCTCGTTGATCCAGCCAAGGATGACCGGCCCAACCTGTGCCGGGGACGTTTCACCTTGAAAACTGCGAAGGCTGAAGTGGTCCGCACCCTGCACCAACACCAGGCGGTGACCCAACCGCACGGCCTTGCTCTCACGCATCGGAACGATCGCTTCCGGCCCCGAAGGCACCACCCAATCACGGGTACCGCTGATCAGCAGCAACTTGGCCGGAAGGCTCTCCAGGCGACTGCCGTCAAACAACAAACGCAAGGGCGGGCTGACGGCCACAACAGCCTTGACCCTTGGATCAGCAACAGCGGCTTGGCTCACCCCCGACAACCAACTGCATTGCAGCACCCAGCTGATGTTTCGCTCGGGATCCTTGAGGTCGTTGCAACGGGCTTTGAGTTTGTAATCAACAGGAACAGCACCAGCCAACTGGAGCGTGGTGGTGGCTCCCCAGGAGTGACCCACCACCGCTACTGCATCGGTGTTCAACGTGGCGCCTGCGAGGAAACGACCTTCACTGACGGCATCCAACAAAGCAGACACATCAAGGGGTCGGAGCCGCAATTCTTCAGGGCCCGGCGGCGGCACATCACCAGCGAGCATCGCCTTCTGCTGATCGAAGTCACTGCCGGGGTGGTCTGGCATCAGCACCGTGTAACCCTCAGCGGCCAACACCTCACCCCAACCTTCAAAGGATTCGGGATCGTCCCAGAGCCCGTGGGAAATCACGACCAAGCGACCGTTCGCTGACGCTGCAGGCTGAAGCGTCAGAACCCGCAAAGGTTGCGGGCGGTGGGGCACGGGCAGCTGAACAACTTCACGCGACCAACTGGGCCGCAATGGCGCCCGCAGAGCAGCCGTCATGGATGCGGCCTGAACGGAACGGGCCAGGGCAACCCCCTCCTCAAGATTGGTTTTAAGCCGATTGGCCACCTCAGCGAGACGCGATAGATCGATCGACGCCTGCTCTCCCGGCAACTCCCTCAAAAAGCCAAGAATGTTGGGTTGCCCCCGGCGTTCA
The DNA here is from genome assembly GCA_016779825.1 of Synechococcus sp. BS301-5m-G53. Classification (GTDB taxonomy): domain Bacteria; phylum Cyanobacteriota; class Cyanobacteriia; order PCC-6307; family Cyanobiaceae; genus Parasynechococcus. Next base: position 11,795 of record JADHMX010000032.1, read on the forward strand.
GCACCGATCAGAGACTCGGTCAACATCCGCCCGCTCACATCCGGCTCAACTCCCTCAAGATCCACAAGCTGCGTCGCCGCATGGAGGGCCTGCTCCAGAAGCGGCTGACCGGTCGATCCCGCCAACAAGGCCTTGGTTTCCAGAGGCAATGGCGTGAGGAACACCTGGCGCAGCAACGGCAACAACTTTCCACCACTGGCCAGTTCCAGATCCTGCAGATCCGGACTGGCCTGGATCAATTGTTCAGCGGACTCACCGTCAGCGAAATTGATCGTGATCTCCGTTTCCAGGAACGGCAGTCGCAACACCAGCCGCTCCAATGCTGAGGCGGGACCCCCGCTGAGGGCCAGCGACATGCCAAAAGCCAGGGCAGCCAGGTGCTTCCGAAGTCGAGCCATCAAGCTGCCAGGGCAAGGGGAACTTGAGGGGGATGCTGCTCCAAAACCCGGCTGAGGTAGCGCCCTGTGTGACTGGTGGGATGCTGGGCGACCTCCTCTGGAGTCCCCGTCACCAGGATCTCGCCTCCCTTGTCACCGCCTTCAGGGCCGAGATCGATGATCCAATCGCTGCAACGGATCACATCAAGATTGTGCTCGATGCAGATGATCGAATTTCCCTTGTCCACCAAGCGCTGCATCACATCCATCAGCTTGTGCACGTCGTAAAAGCTGAGGCCAGTGGTGGGCTCATCAATCAGATAGAGGGTCTTGCCGGTGGCCCGCCGTGACAGCTCCGTCGCCAGCTTCACCCGCTGGGCCTCACCTCCCGAGAGGGTTGGCGCCGGCTGGCCGAGCTTGACGTAGCCCAAACCCACATCCACCAGCGTGCGCAAACGATCTGCCGCCTGAGGAATCGCATCGAACACCTCAGCGGCCTGTTCCACCGTCATCTGGAGCACATCCGCAATGGTGTGGCCCTTGTATTTCACCTGGAGGGTTTCACGGTTGAATCGAGCGCCCTTGCAGACATCGCACTGGACGTAGACGTCCGGCAGGAAGTTCATCTCAATCACGTTCACGCCCTGACCACGGCAGGCCTCGCAGCGGCCGCCCTTCACGTTGAAACTGAACTGCCCCACCTGATAACCACGGGCCTTGGCCTCCACCGTGGCGGCAAACACCTGACGAATCGGATCAAAAGCACCGGTGTAGGTGGCCGGATTGGAGCGGGGTGTCCGTCCGATCGGGCTCTGGTCGATCACGATCACCTTGTCGATCGACTTCAACCCACGCAGTTCTCCCAAACCCTGCGGAAAAGGCACCTTCAGACCCAGTCCGTTCTCCAGAGCCGGATGCAGCAGCTCGTTCACCAGGGTGCTCTTGCCGCTGCCGCTCACCCCAGTGACAGACACGAGCCGACCCAAGGGGAACTCAACCGAAACGTTCTTGAGGTTGTTGCGGTTGCAATCGATCAGCTTGAGGGAACGTGAACCGCTCTGGCGGCGTTCGGCCGGCGTTGGAATCGAGCGACGGCCGCTGAGGTAAGCGCCGGTGATGGATTCGCTGCTCGCCACCAAGTCATCGAAACTTCCCTCCGCAACGATGTGGCCCCCATGGACGCCGGCACCAGGGCCGATGTCCACCACGTGATCAGCAGCACGAATGGTGTCTTCATCGTGTTCCACCACCACCAGGGTGTTTCCGAGATCCCTGAGCCGCACCAACGTGTTCAAAAGGCGGTCGTTGTCCCGCTGGTGCAAGCCGATGCTCGGCTCATCGAGCACATAAAGCACCCCGGTGAGACCAGCACCGATCTGGGTGGCCAGGCGGATGCGCTGGGCTTCACCGCCGGAGAGCGTCATCGCCGGTCGATCCAGGCTCAAGTAGTCCAGACCAACATCCAGCAGGAATTTCAGACGCAGGCGGATTTCCCGGAGCACCAGATCACCGATCTGGATCTGACGGGCATTGAGCAAGGGCTCTGAACCCTCATGGGCGCCCACACCCATCAATTTTTCGATCCGTTCCAGGGTCTGACCCACGCTGACGGCCGTGAGTTCTGGAATCCGATAGGGCCCCACCTTCACCGCCAGGGCTTCGGGGCGGAGGCGCTGACCGGCACAGCTGGCACAAGGCACCAACTCCAGAAACTTCTCCAGTTTCTGGCGCTGGGACTCGCCGCTGGCGTCGCGAAGCTGGCGCTCAAGAATCGGAAGAATGCCCTCAAACGGGCGGGTGTAGCCGGCTTTGCCCTTGCGGTAACGGCTATCAGCCTGGATCAGAATCGGTTCGCGGCTTCCGTTGAGCAGCACATCCCGCTGTTCATCAGTGAGTTCATTCCATGGGATCTTGATCTCAAAGCCAAAGGCTTCGCCCACCGAGTAAAGCAGTGAGAAGTAATAGCTGTTGTCTTTCTCGGCCCAGGGAGCAACCGCGGAATACACGGGCTGACTGGGATCCGGAATAACCCGGTCACAGGTGAACTTGCGCAGATGGCCAATGCCATGGCAGTCCTCACAGGCGCCATAGGGACTGTTGAACGAAAACAGCCGTGGTGAGAGCTCCTCCATCACAGCCCCATGCACGGGGCAGGCGTAATTCTCGGAATAAAGCCGCTCCCGCTCAACTCCATCGGGAAGCTCCTCATCTTTCTTGGGCACCACCTCCACCAACGCCAGACCATCTCCGCGTTTGAGAGCCGTGCGCAGCGAATCGGTCAGCCGCTCCTGAATCCCTTCACGGGCCACAAGGCGATCGACCACCACCTCGATGTTGTGGCTGTGGTTCTTATCGAGCTCGATGTTGTCGGCCAGCTCGCGCACCTCGCCGTTGATGCGCACCCGCGCGAAACCTTCGGCCGCAAGGCCGCTGATCAACTTGGTATGGGTGCCCTTTTTGCCGCGCACCACGGGCGCCATCAATTGATAACGGGTGCCCTCCGGCAACAACAGGATCTGATCGACCATTTCGTCGATGCTCTGGGGCCGGATCGACCGTTCGCACTGCGGACAGTGGGGCTCGCCAGCGCGACCGAACAGCAGTCGGAGATAGTCCTGAATCTCCGTGACGGTGCCCACCGTGGACCGCGGGTTGTGACTGGTGGATTTCTGATCAATCGAAATCGCAGGGGACAGGCCCTCAATTGCATCGACATCGGGCTTGTCCACCTGCCCCAGAAACTGACGGGCATAGGCCGAGAGACTTTCGACGTAGCGACGCTGTCCCTCCGCAAAGATCGTGTCGAAGGCGAGAGAACTCTTGCCGCTGCCACTCACCCCGGTGAACACCACCAGCTTGTTGCGGGGAATGGTGACGTCGACGTTCTTGAGGTTGTGCTGGCGAGCGCCACGCACACGGATCACATCTTCAAGATTTCCGCCCGAAAGGTTCACGGGGGCCATCTGACCGGTGCTCTTGGCAGCAGCTCGCGCCATCAGGACCCGTTGGAAAGCTCAAGAGCTTAGGAAGAACTGAGGCCTTCAAGCTGTTCGCTGGTCCAGCAGGCTCGCTGCATAGGCATCGGCTTGATCGCCACCAGCGAGGTCTGCCAGCTCCTGCCGGCGTTCCTGAGTGTCCCGCAGTCGGGACACTCGCGAATGGGTCACGCCATCTTCCACATGTTTGCTGACCCGGAAATGGTGATCGGCCACCGCCGCCACGAGCGGTTGGTGGGTGACGCAAAACACCTGCCGCTGACGGGCCAGGGTCTGAAGCAGATCCGCCATGGCGCCGCTGACGCGTCCACTCACTCCAGCATCAATCTCATCGAACAGCAGCGTGCTGGAGCCATCGACAGCGGCAAGGGTTGTCTTGAGCGCGAGCAGAAAACGAGACATCTCACCGCCGGACGCCACCTCCGTCAGCGAAGCCAAGGGTTGGCCGGGGTTGGCGGAAAACAGAAATTGCACGGCATCCGCTCCATGCTCAGCGGGATTACAGGGGGTGAGATCCACCTTGAAGCGCACGTTGGCCAGGCCCATGGGAGGCAACAGCTTCAGCAACGAGGCCTCCAAGGCCTCCGCCGCTTTGGACCGCTCGCGACGCAAGACCGCATTGGCCTGATCACGCGTCTGGCGACGGTCGGTCTCGACCTGATTCAGGCGGGCGAGATCCGCCGCGAAGCCTTCAGATCCCAAACGGTGAAGCAGCTCATCACGGCGCTGAATCAACCCGGCCAGATCAAGGCCGTAGCGGCGCTGCAGCCGTTTCAAAACCGAGAGGCGGTCCTGGATCCGCTCCAGATGGTCGGGATCGCTCTCCAGCGCCAGACCGTATTGATCGAGGGAACGGAGCAAAACGTCCACACCAGCCTCGAGATCCAAAGCCTGATCCCGCAAAGGCTCAAGCGAACCATCCAGCTGCGCCATGGTCTGCAGCTCCTGGATGCACGCCGCAAAATGATCCTGCAGAGAGGGGCCCTGATCCGCACCATCGCGGAGACGACCAAACAGCAGGGCCAGCCCCTCCAGCAGCCTCACGCCATGAACAAGACGGTCTTGATCCTGTTCAAGCCGCTGCTGCTCGTCTGGATCGTCGAGCTCAGCGGCTTGAAGCTGCTCCAGCTGCTCTTCCTGTTCAGCCCGCTCCTGTTCGGAACGCTGCTGCTCCTGCTCAAGTGCCATCAGAGCATCTGCAGCCTGGCGCCATTTGGTCCAGGCATCAGCCACCTGGGCTTTGACCTGAGCCAATGCAGAACCACCGAGACGGTCCAACCAGAGCCGTTGCTGCCCCGCCCGTGACAACAGCTGTGTCTGACCTTGAACCGTGAGGTCAATCAACAGAGGCCTGAGCTCAAGCAACTGTTGACGGTTCACCGTGCTGCCGTTCAGACGGCAGCGACTGGAGAAACGATCACCCTCCTGCCGTTTCCATTCACGGCTGATCAGGAGCTCCTCTTCGGGGTCAAACTCCGCCGCGGCCAACCACTGCTCGAGGGCTGGGTTGAGTTGAAATGCGGCCTCGATCCTGGCGCGATCCGAACCAGCCCGCAGCAGACGAACGCCACTCGAACCTTGCGCTCCACCCAGCACCGCATCGAGGGCATCGAGAAGGATCGACTTGCCTGCGCCGGTCTCACCGGTGAGCACCGTGAAACCCGAGCTGAACTCCAGTTCGAGACTCTCAATCAGAGCGATGTTCTGCAGCAGCAGACCGGTGAGCACGTCCAGCCCTGTGATGATGCCGACCGTAGCGGCAGCTCGGTTCGTTTAGAAGGGGTGTCGGACATCCCGATGAATTGATGGCGCAGGAGCTCGGGGATTTCATCGAAGCGGCGGGATTGCTCGAGTACGACCCCGCCGCCATCACACGTATTTATGCAGGCCATCCCCAGCGACTGATCCGCCGGCTCTGGCAAACGCTGGTGCCCATCGGCCTGTTGCTTCTGGGCGTTGCCTTCGACTGGATCTTCCAGTTGCTGAAAGATGAAGAACGGGCCCGGGGCCGAGCCCGCGAATGCGCTGAATTGCTGGTGGATCTTGGCCCCGCCTTCATCAAAGCCGGGCAGGCCCTCTCCACCCGACCCGACATCGTCCCCCCACTGCTGCTGGAGGAACTGGCCCAGTTGCAGGACCAACTGCCCGGCTTCGACAGCGGCCTGGCCATGGCCTGCATCGAAGAAGACCTGGGAGCACCGGTGGATGACATCTTCGAGCAACTGGACCGGGATCCAATTTCAGCGGCCTCCCTGGGTCAAGTGCACAAGGGAACCCTGAAAGGCGGCGCCAGGGTTGCCGTGAAGGTGCAGCGCCCAGGGCTGCGCGAACAGATCACCCTGGATCTGTACATCGTGCGCAACATCGCCGCCTGGCTGAACAGCAACAT
>JADHMX010000033.1 GCA_016779825.1 Synechococcus sp. BS301-5m-G53
CGGCTGGCTCCGAACACCCAGGTGGCTTGCCCCTTGAGCTTGGTGGTGGTGGAGAACTGGGTTGCTTCCAGTTCGCCGACGCGGGCCTCGAGGCCGTCAACGCGACCCTTGAGGATGGCCAGCTCGGTTTCGAATTCCTTGAGCAGGCGACGCAGCTCGTCGGTCACTTCAGTGATCCGGTCGAGGCAGGCGTTCAGCAGGGCAGCCGCTTCGTAGCGGGTCATGACCCGATTACCACGGAAGGTGCCGTTGGGGTAGCCGGCCACGCAGCCGTACTGCTCCACCAGGTTGGCCAGAGCCTGATAGGCCCAGTCGGCGGGGTAGACGTCGGAGAACTGGGTGACGCTGGTGACCTGCTCGGCATCAGCGGCGTAATCAGAAACGCCATTGATGTTCAGCTCGGTGGCTTGGGCGGCACTGGCGATCAGGCCAAGGGTGGCAGGAGCCACCAGCAGGTACCGAACGAGCGTCATGGATCAATGGCGATGAGCCCATGACGCAACATCAAACTTTTGGCGTCAAGCCAAGCCGACAAGACGCAACAAGCGATTTCAGTCGATCAGAGCCACCCAGGCAAAGGCCATGCCAATGCCGATCCAGATGCCGGCACCCAGGCGTTGCCCTTGGGCGCCGAGTCGCTCCAGCAGGGTCTTGGACCAATTGGTCACCACCAGCAGCAGCGCGCCTTGGCCGATCAGCAAGCCCAGGAAATAGGTGAGCAGCGGGGTGGGTTCCGCTCCAACGATGGTGCTGCCCAGCAGAAAACCGTGCAGGGCCACCAGCGGCAGCAACCAACGGGTGGAGGCCATGGTGAGAGCCATCAAACCCTCCACTACGAGGCTTAGGGACACCAGTGCTTCCGCCCAGGGAGCCACGGCATCCGGCAGGGGGATGAACTGCGACAGAACACTTCCGCCCAGGCCAGCAGCCAGCAGAGGAATCACCCAGGCGCGGGGACGTTGCAGGCCGATGAAAGCGATCGCCAGCAGGAACAGCAGATGGTCGGGTCCCAGCAGCGGGTGACCAATTCCACTGAGCAATCCCTGCAGTGGGGTGAGTGCAGCGCTGTCGCCCATACCAAAGGGATGGTGGGCGAAGGCAGGGCTAGCCAGCAGCAGAACCGCCAGAAGCGAGGGGCCTGCGATCTGCAGTGGCCTGCGCAGGGCCAGGGGCAAAGAACTCAAAAGTCGATCCTCGTCGGTGTGGTCTGGCGGGCGTTCTGACTGACGTGGGCGGAGAGCCGACGTTTCACAGCTGCGGGACAGCGGCAGATTTTCACTGCTCTTTCCCCGTTTCCTTCAGCGGCTGTTCCCCGCTGAAACCAGCACCCCACACTACCGGCGTCCCAACAGGGCGTCAGTTGAACCCTTGATCGGGCTCTGGCGGGCCATCGGCAAGCTCGGTGGCGTGAAAATTCCAGCGATCACCGTCCTCCAGCCACAGTTCCCAGGCCAGGCGATGGCCCCGTTTCAACCGCAGTTGGCCACCAAAACCTGCCGGAGACGGCTGATAAAGCTCGGTGATGTCATTAACAGGGGCTCCATCCCGGCTGAACACCTGCTCCACGGTCTGGCCAAGCCGGGCCGTCAGGTCGTTCCGCAGCTCGTCAACCGTCACGCCGGCTGGCTCGAAAAATCAAGCACCAGGTCACCGACGTCATCGCGGCTGATCTGGAACCCGAAGCCATCAACGGTTCCCGTCCACTGGCCTGCATCGAGATCCGCCTCGATCCCCTCCAGCTGCTCCACCTTGTGATCGAAGAGCAGGCCAAAGCAATGGGCGGCAACCTGCGCGGCCTGGGACGCATCCATTTCATCGAGTTCATGGGCCTCCACAGGACACCCATCGAGCAGTTCGGCATCGATCAGGTTGCCGGACCCGACGTCCTCCACAAGAGCTTGCAAGCCAGCCAAGTCGTTCATTGCTGCCGTCGTTGAAGCACCACACACATCACCATCATCCCTGGGCCAGAACTGTGGTGAGGGCCGTATCAACACTCAGCGTGCGCGATCCAAGACGCACAGGCTGTGCAATCACCGTCTGCGCAAGCTCCAGTTCAAAAGGCACAAAACCGCCCTCCGGCCCCACCATCACCACGGCATCCCCTGGAGGGATGTTGCGCAGCGCGAGGGAGGCCCCCATCTGTGCGATCCAGCAGGACCGTCCTGCACAGAGGGCCTTCAGCTGATCTTCGACAAACGGACGAAAGCGCCTGTGCTGATGGACACAAGGAGGCACGGTGTCGCTGGCACGTTCCATCCCCGACAGCAGCGCCTCGTGCAGCTTGTCTGCTGCGAGCAAAGGCGACTGCCAATAGCTCTTTTCCACACGGGCAGTGTTGATCAGATGCAGGTTCGCCACTCCGAATTCGGCCACAGTGCGAAGCAGGCGGCGCAGCACCTTGGGCCTGGGAAGGGCCAGAACAACGTCGAAGCGATGGCGTGGCGGCGGGGGCTGGTTGAGTTCAACGGCCAACACCACTGAATCGGCATCGATCGCGCAGATGCGGCCCTGACCCAGATCGCCATTGAGCTCGCCAACCCGAACGCTGTCGCCAACCGCAGCCCGAAGCACCGAACGAATGTGATCAGCCCGTCGATCCACAAGACAAACATGCTGTTCATCCCGCCAATCCGAACGGTTAAGGACAACGATGTTCATGGCTGGATCTCTGGGATCAACAGGACGCCGCCACCAACAGATCCGTCAGTTCAGCACAACAATCCCCAAGGCCCAAAATCCTCAGCAGTGCTCAAACACCCCGGGGACCAACTCCCGCTCCCGGCGCGCCTGAAACTCGACGTCGGCAGCACGCAGCTCCGCTGGATCCTCCTGGAACCAACAGCCGTAAAGAAGATTCAGGACCCGATCGACATCGAGATCGCGATCAGCCACGTCCTGCCAGAGGCGTTGGCTTAATTCAGCATCAGCGAGCTGAAATTGGGCCTGAGCCAGATTTCGGGCGGCATCGAAATGAGCCTGCTGCAACTGTCGCGACGGTGAGTCGTAGTGAAGCAACCGTCTCTGAAGTGTCTGAAGCAAACCCATGCCATCAGCTTTGCTGCATTCAGATTGAATCCGCAGATGCCGAACGACAATGGGTTGTCATGCTGGTTTTCAAACAACAGCCCAAACGCCGATCACGAACGAGCATTCAAAAGCGCTTTCAACATTCATCGAACCCCAACAGGATCGTGTCTTGCAAGCCGGCGTGATTGAGGCCTGAGCGCTGCTGTTGAAGCGCGGGAAGAATCTCGAGCAGAAGATTGTTGGCACGGCGAGACTCATCACACACGCCTTTGCGATCCCCCACGGACCGAGCCAGACGGATCTGATCCATCACCAACTGCAGCTGGAACACCTGCTGGTCCAGGCTCTTGGCCTGGGCGATCCCCGTCAGGCTGCAACCCAGCAGCAAGGCCAACCACCACCCCTGTGATCGCATTGGCATCACACAGTGGCAAGCATCACTCCTCAACCTCCCATACCGCCTCCCCCCGGTGTGAGCAGGCGGATGGCCTCGCCCGCCTCGAGCTCCAGCTGCACGGCACCGGGCAAGGGATGGGCCACCCCGTCACGGTCGAGGTGCAGGTTCACACCACAGGCACCGCTGGCACCACCGTTGAGTCCAAACGGGGGCACCTGCCGGGATCCACTGATCAACGACACACTCATCGGCTCGAGGAAACGGATCGTGCGCTCCAACCCATCGCCCCCTGTCCAATGGCCTTTCCCGCCACTGCCGGCACGCACTCCGAACGATTCCAACCGCACCGGAAAACGGCTCTCCAGCACCTCGGGGTCCGTCAACCTCGAGTTAGTCATGTGCGATTGCAGGCCCACCGATCCGGCAAATCCCTCACCGGCACCACCGCCACCGGCCACGGTTTCGTAATACTGACAACGTCCATTCCCGAAGCTGACGTTGTTCATCGTTCCCTGGCCGGCCGCCTGGGCACCAAAAGCCGCAAACAAGAGGTTGCAAAGGGCCTGAGACACCTCCACATTGCCGGCCACCACGGCAGCGGGGAAGCGCGGATTCAACAAGCAGCCCTCCGGCACCACCAGATCGAGCGGCGCGAAACAGCCTTCGTTCAAGGGGATGTCGCTGTCGAGGAGACATCGGATCACGTAGAGCACGGCGGCCCGCGTCACCGCCAGGGGGGCATTGAAATTGCCCGGCCGTTGGGGTGATGTTCCGCTGAAATCCAGACGCAAGCGTTGGCGTTGCGGCTCAAGGCTCACCTGCACCACCAGGCAGGCGCCGTCATCCAGCAGCAACTGATGCCGGGAGTCCGCCAGCTTCGACAACAGCCGTTGCACGCTGCTGGCTGCTTCGTGCTGCAGCAGGGACATCTGGTGCTGCACCAGGGCCTCCCCCTCCCGCTCCACAAGGTGTTGCAACGCCACGATCCCGGCCTGATTGGCCGCCACCTGCGCCTGCAGATCAGCCAGGAGTTCTGCAGGATTTCGGGGCGGCGTCTCCATTCCCTGCCATGCCGTTTCCAATGCAGCGATGAGGACCCGGCCCCCGCGCACAAACAGCTGGTTGCGCAACAGCAGCCCCTCATCCGCAATGGAGCGGCTGAAGGACGGCATCGACCCGGGAGCCATACCTCCCACATCGGCGTGATGGCCCCGGCTGGCCACAAAGAAGCTGGGCTGATCCCCGTTGCAGAACACCGGTGAGATGGCGGTGATATCGGGAAGGTGGGTGCCGCCGTGGAAGGGGTCGTTGCTGAGCAACGTGTCGCCGGGCTGCAGCGGTGCAACATCACTGGAGGCCACCTGAGCCAGGAGGTCGCGGACGCTGTCGCCCATCGATCCGAGGTGCACCGGGATATGGGGGGCGTTGGCCACCAGGGCACCCGTGGCATCGAACAACGCACAGGAGAAATCCAGACGCTCGCGGATGTTCACGGAGCGACTGCTCTGCCGCAGCTGTTCTCCCATCTGTTCGGCGATCGCCATGAAGCGGTGGCGAAACAGTTCGGCCTGCAACGGATCGTCCTCACCGGCCTCCGCAAGCGAAGTCGAAAAGGCCAAGGACTGACCGCGCTCCAGTAGCAACGTGTCCCCCATCGCCACCCGTGCCTGCCAGCCCGCCTCCAGCACCGTGCAGCCGGTGGCTTCGGCGATCAGAGCCGGACCTTCAATCCGCTGATCCAGCACCAGGGCACTGCGGTCCAGCAAAGGCACCTGAGTCCAACCGGTCGACTCCAGGTGCATCGACACCTGCTGGGATCCCGCCACCTCTGGCGTTCGGTCGAACGACGCAGCCGATGCTGTGGCATCAAACTGTTGAGGTGCTGTGACCTCCACATTCAGCTGTTCGACGATTAGAGCCTGATCGGCGTCGATGCAGTAGCCAAAGCGTTGTTGATGGCTCGCCTGGAAGGAGGTGACCACGGCATCCACGCCTTGCTCAGCGGACCAGCTGAGCACCAGGGTCTGTTCTGCAGCGGCGTAACGCAGAGCAAGGCTCACCCAGACCTCCGACGCCTCAGCGTTGGTGTCATTGCCATCACCCTGGCGACGCAACGTCTTGACCGCCTCACGGGTCAGCCGCTCAACCTGATCCGGCAAGGCCGCCAGCAGGTCGGGGGACAGGGCAACCCCGAGATGCAATTGCCGCCGGCAGCGCTGGCGGGCCTGGCCCATGCCAAAGGCGGAGAGCACTCCTGCCATCGGATGCAACAGCACCGTGTTCAGCCCCAGTTCATCCGCCAGGCGACAGGCGTGCTGACCGCCAGCCCCCCCGTAGGCCACCAACACACCGCCACGAATGTCCTCACCGCGATGCAACGACACCTGGCGAATCGCAGCAGCCATGGTTTCCACCGCCAGTTGCAACGCCCCCGCCGCCACCCTCTCCGGGGTCTGCCCCAGCGCTGCAGCGAGCTCAGCGAAGCGATGCCGCACCACCTCCACATCCGGTGGCAGATCTCCTGACGGCCCGAACACAGCCGGGAAGCGGTCCACCTGCAGACGCCCCAGCAGCAGGTTGGCGTCGGTGATGGTGAGCGGTCCGCCGGCGCGATAGCAAGCCGGGCCCGGTTGCGCTCCGGCAGAACGGGGCCCCACCCGCAGCCGCTGCCCCTGAAGCTCCAGCACCGATCCGCCACCGGCGGCCACCGTTTCAATCGGTAGACGGGGGGCCAGCAACTGCAAGCCGGCGATCTCGGTCTGTTCTTTCACCTGCCGCAAGGCCTGCGCATTGGCAGAAGCCACACAGAACACATCCGTCGACGTGCCCCCCATGTCGAAGCCCAGCACCGGCACCCCTTCAAAGCCGGCCATGCGCGCCGCCGCGATCGCCCCGACCATCCCGGCAGCTGGCCCCGAAAGGATGGTGTCTTTGGCCTGCAACTTGTCGGGAGCCTGCAACGCTCCGCTGGAGGTCATGACCCGCAGCGGCGTAGCGGAGCCCAGCGCCCCTTGCACCTGCTGCAAGTAGCCATCCAGCACCGGATGCACGGCACCCTCCACCAATGCCGTCTGCCCCCGCGGCACCAGGCGGGGCATCACGCTCACCTGGTGGGAGCAAACCACGGTGCGAAAACCCACCTCCCGCAGCAATACGGCACACCGCTGCTCATGGACTGGGTTGCGCTGGGCATGCAGCAACGCCACCACAGCGACGTCGAGGCCGGAACGGCGCAGCTGCTCGAGACGCTGCCGCAGCAGCTGATCCAACACCAGAGGCTCCACCTCCTCACCCTGGGCATCGAGCCGACCGGCCAGCTCCAGCACCTTTTGCGCCAGAAAGGGGCGCTGGGGCTGCTCAAGCGCAAACAAATCGTCGCGATGTTGATCGCCGATCCACAGCTGATCCCTCAGCCCGCTGTTGGTGAGCAACAGCAGAGGCGCACCAGTCCCCTCAAGCAGCGCATTGGTGGCCACTGTGGTGCCGAGGCGCACCTCATCAACGTCACCGAGCGCCACAGGGGGAGACGCCGCAGCCAACATCGCTTCCATGGCCAACACCGCCGGGTCTCCGGCACCGGCCTGTTCCGAGAGCAACTTGCGCACGTGAAGCCGTCCCTCTGGATCGCGACCGATCAGATCGGTGAAGGTGCCGCCGCGATCCACCCAGAAGCACCACCCCATCGCAAGGCGACTGACGACTGGGATCCACCTTGCCGCGCCGGCTCAACGACGGGCCACGGCGTACTGATCCCTCCACAGGATCGCCTCCACAGGGAGCACGTCCCAAGGCAGTGGAAGCTGAAGGCCAGCATGCACCGCACGGTGCCGGTGCTCACTGATCCAAAGCAGAGAGCCCACCACCCAGTTGGGGAGGTTGGCCAGGAGCCGGGCCTCGAACTCCTGGTCGGTCTCATGCTCGTCGTAAAGCAGCACCGTCATCACCTCACGGTCATCCATGGTCCAGCGGACCAGCCAGGTGAGCAGTGGCTCCGGGATCAGCGACTCCCGGAGATCGAAATTTTCCTGAATGGCATGCACCATCTCGTGGCGCAGTACCCGTTCGAGGTCCTGATCAGCACGATGAACATTGGCATGACAAAGCTCAATCAGGTTCGTGCCACTGATGTAGCCACCCATCAGACCAGGCTGATCACGGCAGTCACGGGGATTGTCGATAACACTCACACCGGACAACGCCAGAAAAACAGATAAGCCGAGGTCCCACATCCTTCACCTCCTTAAACATCCCTTAAGAATCCAAGCATTGATCTCGCGCGTCTCATTACCTGCTCAACAAAGCGTTTCCTGTCTTTTCTTTCACGGCACAACCTGAGAACGTTGAAAGGCCCCTGCCGCCCAAACGCTTGGACAAGCTCGCCACGGCCTGGGCGATCTTTCAGGGCTTGCTACTGGAAGCCATTCCCTTCCTGCTGCTCGGCGTTGCCATCGCAGGACTGGCCCGATGGGCCGTGCCACCGGGTGCCTGGATCGAACGGCTCCCCAAGAACCCCGTGCTGGCACCGATCGTCGGGGCCCTGATGGGCTTTGCCCTCCCGGCCTGTGAATGCGGCAACGTACCCGTCGCCCGCCGACTGCTGGCCAGCGGGGCACCAATGGGCACGGCCTTCGGCTTTCTGTTTGCCGCCCCGGTGCTGAATCCCATCGTCCTGGCCAGCACCTGGGCCGCGTTTCCGGATCAACCCTGGCTTCTGGTGGCCCGACCATTGGGGGCCTTTCTGCTGGCGATCCTGCTGAGTCTGTTGCTGGTGCAACTGCCCGAGACACAGCTGCTGGCAACAGCACTTCTGGAGGAACGCCGCATGAGCCAGCCCCTCAGCAACCTTGGTCTGCTGCAGCGCAGCAGTGGGGTGATCGGCGGACCCATCTCCACAGCCCGACCTCGCTCCGGCAGGCGGCTGGGGGGCTGGCAAGTGCTGGACCAGAGCTGCCGCGAATTTCTCGATCTTCTGGCTCTGCTGGTGCTGGGGTGCGTGATTGCAGCCCTCGTGCAAACCTGGCTGCCGCGCAGCTGGCTGTTGGCCGTGGGGGGCGCGCCGACGGCATCGATCCTGGCTCTGATGCTGCTCGCTGTCGTGGTGTCTGTCTGCTCCAGCGTGGATGCCTTTCTTGCCCTGGGGTTTGCCGCTCAGATCACCCCAGGAGCCCTGCTGGCCTTCCTCTTGCTGGGCCCCGTTGTGGATCTAAAACTCGCAGGCCTGTTCACCGTGCTGATGCGGCCCAGAGCGATCCTGATCACAGCGATCGGTGCCAGCCTTGGCGTGCTGCTGATCGGTCAGTGGATCAACCTATGGCTGCTGTGAGGGGCCAGTCGTGTTGAAGCGCGGAACCCTGCTGGTGCTCTGGGGCCTGATGCTGTTGTGGAGTTTCCACAGCGGTCGCCTCGATCTGCTGCTGCGGGGGGTCTTCCACGGCCTGGTTGGGGGTACTGGCCTGCTCTTGCTGATGCTGGGCGTCGCCCTTCTGCTGAAAGAAGAGAAGCAAGCGGAGCGCTGGCGCTGGCCCTGGCTGCTCAGCGGCGTGATGGCTGCGCTGGTGCTGATCCTTCCGCCGCGCCCCTCCTTCAGCGATCTGGCCAGCAACCGCCCCCAGGGCCTGCCCGACCCACCGGAGTTGGCCTTCGTTCTGCCCCCCGAACAACGCAGCCTCACGGAATGGGTGCGCTATCTGCGCAGCCAGCCCGACCCCGATCTTGTGGCGGGCAATCCTCTGCGCATCAGCGGCTTTGTCTGGAGGCAGCCGCAAGGCCCACCACTAATTGCCAGGCTCACCGTGCGCTGTTGCCTGGCCGACGCCACACCCGCTGGTCTGGCGGTGGAGTGGCCGGAGTGGTTCACGCCCAAAACCAACCAGTGGTTGGCCATCGACGGAACAATGAGCGTGCAAAGCCGGAACGAACGGCGCATCCCCATCGTTGTTCCCACGACCATCACGCCGATTGCCAGGCCCGAGCGGCCGCTGGAGCCATGACGCGCCGGCCGTTGCTGCTGATGCTGATGGCCTGTGCTGCAGTTCTGGCGCAGCAACAGCTGTTGTTGCGCCGCCCGCCCCGGCTGCTGCGGCTGATTCCCCAGCAGGTGCAAAGCGGCACCGCAGCTCTGGATCTGCAGTTCAGTCGACCAATGAATCGGGCCCAGGTCAGCGAGGCCACCCGAATCAATCCAAACCTGCCCCATCAGTGGCTGGGGGAGACAACACCGCTGCGGATGGTGATCGATGCGGATGTCGTGCTCACGGCTCCGCTCGAGCTGTCCCTCGCGGGCGACGACCAACGCGGACTGAAGCTGGACCAGCAGCAATGGTGGTGGGACCCGAGACCCTGGCTGATCGCGACGCGGCCTGTGCAAGGAGGCGAGCAGGTTCAACTGCAGACACGATCCGGACAATGGATTCCGATCAGTCGGATCTGGCCCGCCATCCCCAGCGTCGTCCCCCTGGGCAACGGGCGGGGCATTGCCCTGGTGGGACGCGATCAGAACGGCAGCGAGCAGGTGTGGTGGGACCAACTGACGCCCCGCAGCACCGCTTCAAACAAGGCGGCGTTGGGACCACCGGCAGTGAGCAACACCGAACCCCTGTTGAAGGGGGAGGTGCTCTTCGCCCACCTGAGCAGCAATCTCAACGGGGATCTGCTGGTGCAAAGCGGTGGGTTCCAGCCGGGAAGTGATCAGGCTCTGCTGCTGCAGGCCGATGGCAAACGACAGACGTTGGCCCTGAAACCCTCCGGGCCGATGCAGTTGCTGCCCGCTGGAGGGGGCGTTGTGATGCCCACCCCTGACGGTGTGAGCCTGCGCCCCCTGAAAGCAACTGAGCAAAACCCGCAAATGCTGCCCGGGAGCAGGGAGCTGGGCGCCTTCTGCGGCGCCTCAGGACGGGCCGTGCTGATTCGGCACTGGCCGGACTACAGACGCTCGATCGAGCTGGTGGTTCCAGGGCAGGCACCGAAGCAACTGCATCTGGGTGATCAGGCGGTGCTGGGGGTGGCTTGCGACAACCGCGGCAAACGGATCTGGGCTGTGCTGGGGCGATGGGAGCAGCAACGGGGCAATCACGAACTGGTGCTGATCAGCGAATCGGGGGAGGTGACAGAGCGCAGGCCCCTGGAGCCATGGACGCTCAAGGCGGGCAGCCCCATCCAGTGGAACCCGGTGACGAACCAGCTGTTAATGACGCTGATACGACAGGGCCAAACCGATGCCCGTGCCGGCCTGATCGACGGCGATAGCTTGCAGATCATCGAGGTGATCAACACGCCAATCACTGAAGCCCAGTGGCTGCATGCAGGCTGAGGGATCAAAGCCAAGCAACAAAAAAGGAGGGCAATGATGCCCTCCAAATCAAATCAAATTCAACCGATTCTTGAAACCTAGAAGGCAAAGGTCACGCCAGTGCCGACATGGTGCTGCCAACCTTCGCCCCAGCCCGAAGCATTCTCCCAGCTGTAAACCTGCTGCCAGTGCAGGAACAGCGTGGCATCACCAACGGGAACGGAAAGCTCAATTTCACCAGCAAAATCTGTACGCGGATCCAATCCTGCATAGCTGCCGGGAACATAGAAACGAGGTCCAGCCTCGATCATTAAGGAGATTTCATCACCACCGAATTTGAATCCCAAACCAACACGAGGATCGGTGTAGTTGCCCACATACATCCCATCAGATTCCCAACCCTGACGGTGATCGACTGACAGATAAACACCATTCACCAGATCTTCAATGCCATCACCAAGGCCGAAATTCACATCTCCATCACCAAGAGCCCAAGTTACTTTAGCTCCAAGCTCATTCTTTAAACCCTGAATATCCTCACCTTGATCTTTGGAGACGTAATAAGGATTCCAGGCAAGCTCAAAACTTAAGCGGTCATTGGGCGCATAACGGGCCTGCAGAAAGCCCTTGATATCGGTGCGCTTGAAGTCGGTGTCATGTCCATGACCATGCCCTTTATGGCCATGGCCTTTGTGGCCGTGCCCTTTATGACCACCATGATCTTCTTCGTGATCATCGTGGCCGCCATGATCTTCTTCATGGTCGTCGTGATCTTCCTCATGGCCATCATCATGATTATCACGACCTTTTTGATGACCTTTTTGATGATCATCATGATCATCGACGTGAACCTTGCCGTAGAAGTGTTCAGCCTCTCCCCAAACCAAAGCAGGACCAATGGCAGCTTCGATTGCGAAAGAGCCGCCATTACTAAGGCCCCACTCAAAGACGCCACCAAACATGCCATCGATGGCGTAGTGCTTGGGATCCCCCTCAAGGTTGGTGTCAAAGCCACCATGGCCTTCGATGGTGATGATGGGCGTGAAATCGAATTCACCGGCCTCGAGAGACTCTCCACCGCCACCATGGGAGCCATGGGCCTCGGCAGGCGAAATTGAGGCGAACGGGCTCAACAGAAGAGCCAGAAGAGCAAGGCGAGAACGGAACATGAGAAGAGAAGAGAAAAAGCGGAACAGAAAAAGAGCGTTATGTCACCGGATCGACGACCACTTCGCGTTCAATGCATTGGCTCCAGCGATGTCACAGGAACCTCCCTGGCCCTTGACGATGGTGCAGACGTTGAGGGTGGCCGTCGAAACAGCAGTACGACCGGCAGCAATGCCTTCTCCATACAGCGGTGTCGTCGCGATCGGCAATCCCGTTGACTTGCTGATGCGTTGCAGTGTTTTACTGGGACGCGCCGTCGGAGCGAAGATAGATTTAGCCCCAGAAGATTTCACCTCTTGGGTGATCTTTTGGAGGCTGGAAGGCCGCAAAACTCCACCGGTGGTGTGGCTGTCAAGCATTGCGATCTCGGCAATGCCGAAACGACGGGCCAAGTGGCTATAGGTCCGGTGATCGGTCACCAAAACCCGTCGCAGCGAAGGTAAAGACGCAAACTGCTTGGCTTCCCAGTCCTGCAGAGCCTTGAACACGGCCAGAGCACGGTTGGTGCGCTGCTGCAAGGCAGCGCGATCACTGGCAGGCAGAGCAGATGCCAAAGAACGAGAAACGACCCGCACCATGGCAGCGGAATGGGCAGGGTCGTGCCACACATGCGGATCGCCGCCTCGATAGGACGGCAGGGCAACTTCACCGACAGCCACAACCTTCCCCGGTGTTGTGAGTTTTCTGGCGGAAGGAGTGAGACCAAAACCGACGTGAAGCACCAGATCACTCTTGGCGAGCTGACTGCGATCACTGGGTTTCAATCGGTAGGAATGGGGATCACCGCCGGGGGGGATCAGGCAAGTCACCGAAGCGGCACCGGCAGCCAGAGTCTTGGTGATGTCGCAAAGCGTTCCATCGACAGCGACCACCACAGGCTGAGCCGCATGGGCCGTGTTCACAGCAACAACAGCCAGAGCAGCAACAGCGACACCCGCTGATCGAGCGGCAGAAGGCTCCATGGACAAAAGGACTGAGAATGATTATCGTTTACTCGAGCCAGTGTTGTCCCGCAACCATGGGGCGTGCAATCCAACAAGAGTCCCAAGCCAGGCCGCGGAAGAAGTGATGAGAAATTCGTGCGTACTGAGCACAAGCGAACTGTGTTTCAGCTACGGAGGCCGCAAGGCCGTTGACGATGTCAACCTGAAACTTCAGGCGGGAACCTTGACCGCCCTGGTGGGGCCCAATGGGGCTGGCAAGTCAACGCTGTTGCATCTGCTGGAGGGGCGGCTGAAGCCCAGTCGAGGGTCGATCAACTCCGGCAAACGGATCGGCTTGATGCCCCAGAGAGCAGCCATTGACTGGTCGTTTCCGATCACTGCTGAGGAGATGGTGCGACTTGGCACGCCCAGCAAACGCAACACAACAACAACGAACCAGCAGCCGGAACAACTGCTGGAACGCGTTGGCATGGGAGCCATGGGAGGCCGTCGCCTCAGCCAACTGTCCGGCGGACAGCAACAACGCGTGCTGCTGGCACGAGCTTTGATGCAGCAGAGCGACATCCTGCTGCTGGACGAACCCTGCAGCGCCATCGATCCACCAACACGGGACCACCTGCTCCGTGTCATGCGAGAACAGACTGACGCAGGCCAAACACTTTTGGTGAGTAGCCACGACTGGGGGAGCGCCCTGGACGACTACGACCAGGTTGTTGTGATGGACGGCCAGATTCTTGCCAATGGATCACCCAAGACGGTGCGGGACAAACTGAGCGACCTGACTTGCATGATGGGGAGCCACTGCTGTGGTTGAACCCGACATCTGGTGGCTTCTGCCACTGACGATCTCGCTGTTGATCGGTGCCATCTGTCCAGCCACTGGAGCGCTGCTGATCACTCAACGCCGGGTGCTGCTGGCCAACCTGATGGCCCATTCCGTTTTGCCCGGTTTGGTGATCGCTCTTGCCATCGGCATCGACCCCAGCATCGGCGGCCTGATCAGTGGACTGCTGGGAGCCCTGGTGGCTGAACGCTTGAACCGGCGCTTCAAAGGCAGGGAAGAGGCCGCCATGAACACCGTGCTGGCCGGCTTCACCGCCCTGGGCGTGCTGTTGGTCCCTTTACTGGACGCCCGGGTGGACCTGGAAACAATTCTGTTCGGCGATCTACTGGCCGCCAACACAACGGATCTGCTGCGGACAGCACTTTCAGCCGGTGCCCTGTTGGCGCTGTTGGTTTGGGGCTACCGCGACCTGGTGTTCGTCGGCATCGACCCCGAGGGAGCAGCCATCGCCAAACGACCGGTGCTCTTGATTCGGCTGATCTGCAGCCTGATCACCGCCCTGGTGGTGATCAGCGCCATCACTGCCGTGGGTGTGATTCTGGTGATTGGGCTGCTCTGTGCTCCGGTGCTGATGCACGTGGAGCGCAGCCGAAGCCTTCGGGAATTGATATGGAGAAGCGCAATCACGGGGCTGTTGCTGTGCGGGGGCGGAATGATGTTGGCCGTAGCGATTGATCTACCCCCAGGACCACTGATTGGAACACTGTGCTTGGCGCTTCTTTTTACCTACAGGGCCAACACCGCAGAGCAAAAGTGATTGGGAGACCTGATTTACAGCTTTTGCTTCAGGAACATTCGATCAAGGCGGCGCCGCATTCTCCGCATCAATGTGCGTTCTTGCTCCAGGCGGAAGGTACGCCGAAAGGCCAGAAACAAAACCGTCGACGTCGACGCCATCCCTACGCTGAAGAGGGCGATCAAGCTTGCATCGCTCATGGCTCCATCCACCCGCTAATGAACAACAGCAAACCAACCACCAGCCAGGGCTGCAATCAATCCACAAGCGAGTGCTTGGAGAACAAATTGACCTGAATCTTTCTTATCCCAACGATCAATGGCGTTTGATGCTGTAACAAACGGTTCATTGTTCCTGATCAGCTTATCGATGTACCGCTCGACGAATTGATCGTCGAGATCGAGACGACGAAGCTTGGAGCGAATCTGGTTGAGTTCAAATTGATTCATTGCTCAAAAACCTCACAGCTTCACGGTTAATGAATGCTGAATAGATGTTGCAAACAAATTGATGCGTAAAACATCAATCATGAGCCAAAAGTGCCGAGCGAGAAATTGCACGATTACCATCTTAGCGAGGTTTCAGTTTTAATGCGGTTCACTTGGAAAGAGCTCTCTGCCTCTGCATCCAAGTCAATCGATCGAAAATTGATTAATTAATAGCAAGTTTGCGAAAATCCCTAAAAGCCTTTGACACTCTTGCGTCCCTTCGGTTGCATCACTTCTATCGTTCTTGGCCTTGTCTTACTGGAATACCAAACACGTTGCGCTTCGTCGTAGCTCTCGACATCCTTGAACGACCCATCACACAACCACACGCGGTAGTGGTGACGGTCATAGGGTTCGGAACTGGTTTCGGTGAAATGTTTCATGCAACGAAGTAACGATCGTGTCGAGCAGGATCTGCTGATTAATCAGATCCAAGCCTGGTGAATGCTGCACGACGACGGTCTCTGTACCGCTCTGCAACATGTTGTCCCCATAGCCCTTCCCAATAGAAAAAGATCACGCCGTGCCCCCGCTCGCGGGCCAGGCGCACTTTTTGCTCAAGAACGGCCATGGATGTGGTGCGTTTACCGAATCCCGCTAACACCCCGATCTGCGAAGGGATGCCCCAGTTGCGGGCTTTGCGCAGCGCCGGTTGATCCAGGTCTTTCGCGAATCCCTGAACGGAATAGGCGTAGTTCTGCACCACCAACTCTTCGATCAGCCCCCCCAAAGCCCAGAGCTCCCAGTCCTGAAGCCAGAGGTTGTAGGCCGAACGAAAAGGGCCGGGAGACAGGCTGATCCGTGTGGAAAGGCGCTCCTGCTTGAGACGTTGCCGCAACTCACGCAAGAGAGAGGTGAGTTGATTGCGACGCCATTTCATCCACTGCCGATCGCTGTGATCCCGTGGGGGCTCCATTCCCGTCTCTTGCCGGTACAGCTCCACAGTGGTGGGGTCATAACCGAACTGAACCGGCCAGGCGAAATGGTCATCCAGTTGCAGACCATCCATCGGACATCGCTTCAGGGTTTCCACCACCAACCCGATGAAGCGGGCACGAACCTCCGGATGGGCTGGATTGAGCCAAGCCATCCGATGGTTGCCATGCATCGCCATCCAACGCTGGCCATTGGCTTTGGCCAAGACCCAGCTGGGGTTATCGCGCACAACGGATGAATCGGCAGGCTCCATCAAGCCGTACTCAAACCAGGGCATCACCTTGATGCCACGACGCCGACCTTCAGCGGCCAAGGTGCAGATGGGGTCAAGGCCAAGACCTGCCTTTTGAAGCGGTGGCTCCACTGGAGCGAAACGGCTGCGATGAAACGTGGTACCCCGGCTCCAGACATTGGGCACCACACGATTGAACCCCGCATCCTGCAGCTGCTGCATTGCAGTGCTGATGTGCTTCCGGTCGTAATAGAGCTTGCTGGGGCTATTGGTCAGCCACACCCCCATGGTGCTGCGGTTCCGAAGCAGCCGGTCCAGTCGAGACTCGGCCATCAGAGGGGCCGGGAGCCCCGCCATCAGGCTGGCTAGAGCAACACCAATCAGTGGCCTCCACCGCTGAGCCAACGCCGTTGAAGCACCGGGCTTCAAGGATGGCCCGAATCAATCCTGATCAAGCCGAACCAAGCCCGCTCGTTCAACAGTCCATGGGCCCGAGCCAACGATCAGCGGAACATCGAGCTCACGGAGCTCTCTTCATGGATGCGCCAGATGGCTTCCCCCAGCATGTTGGCCACGGAGAGCACCTTCAACTGAGGGAAGACCCGGTCCTGCGGGATCGGGATGCTGTTGGTCACCACCACCTGCTCAAACAGACCCTCGGCGGATAAGCGCTCACTGGCCGGGGGCGAGAACACGGCATGGGTGGCGCAGGCCAGCACCCGCTTGGCCCCTTGCTCCCGCAGCAACCGTGCACCCGCGCAGATCGTGCCACCGGTGTCGATCATGTCGTCGATCAGGATCGCTGTCCGCCCGGCCACATCGCCAATCACCGTGAGGCTTTCGGCCATGTTGTGGCCGGTGCGGCGCTTGTCGATGATTGCCAGCGGGGCATCGTTCATCTGCTTGGCGAAGGCCCGGGCCCGCGCCACACCCCCCACATCCGGAGACACAACGACAACATCCCCCAGATCCTGCGTGGAGAGGTAATCCACCAGCACGGGCGATCCGTAGATGTGATCGCAGGGAATATCGAAGTAGCCCTGGATCTGGGCGGAGTGCAGGTCCATCGCCAGCACGCGGTCAACACCCGACGTCACCAGCAGGTTGGCCGTGAGCTTGGCGGTGATCGATTCGCGACCGGCAGTCTTGCGGTCGGCTCGGGCGTAGCCGTAGTAAGGGACCACCGCGGTGATCTGCCGTGCGGAGGCCCGTCTGCAGGCATCCACCATGATCAGCAGCTCCATCAGGTGATCGTTCACCGGTGCGCAGGTGGGCTGGATCAGGAACACATCACAGCCCCGGATCGACTCCTGGATCTGCACGTAGAGCTCACCGTCAGCAAAACGCTTGCAGACGCGGGGACCATCGGGCACCCCGAGATAGGCGGAGATCTCCTTGGCCAGGGCAGGGTTCGAGGTGCCGCTGAACAGACGCAGGCGGCGGGTGTCAGGA
>JADHMX010000034.1 GCA_016779825.1 Synechococcus sp. BS301-5m-G53
GGCTGTTTCAGCCACTCCACGATCTTCCCCTCCGTCATGGTGGAGCTGAGGGCAGGCATGAAGATGTCTGTGGTCGCCAAAACCGTCTCCGAGAGGGCAGATCAGGGGAGTTTACGAGTCAGCAGAAGGAAGCCGATCAGGCCTCCTCGATCGACTGAACAACGCCGTCCTTCACCACGATGGCCACCTGCATCTTCTGAACCAGGTTGTCGCCCACCTTCAACTCGCAGCTGCTCTCCAGCTGGCCCTGCTCAACGATCTGATCCATTTCCAGCTCACGCACCTGAGCCTGCTGTTGAAGCAGGTTGCGCTTCTGCTCCTCCAGCTCGGCACGCTTGGCCGCCACCTGCTGTTGGATCTGCGCCACCTGATCCTGCACACGGGGGTCGAGGGGATTGGCGCTCTGACGACGCACCTGATCCACAACATCCTGACCTTCCTGTTCCAACTGGGCCAGCTGCTGGTCAGCGGTGGCAATGCCATTGCTGAGCTCCCGCTCTGCTTCCTCCTTCCAGGTGGGCGTCACCACGGCGCGGACGGTGATCGGACGCTTGATCGTCAGGGAGGTGCCGTCAGACATTGATTTTTGGAAGACGAGCAAAGCGTGTCAGCCCTTCCTCCACGGGTCAATCACCGGACAACCGACCACGCCCCAAGCCTCGTCAGGCGCGTTCAACGTCCGTAAAGGGCGTCGATCAAGTGCTGATCACGGCCGGTGATGCGATCACGGCGCTGCTTCAGGGTCTGGGTCAGGAGCCCGTTCTCGATGCTGAAGGGGTCCACAAGCACCACACCGCTCAACCGCTCATCGCCACGGGAACCAGAGCGCTGCTTGAGCAAGCTGTTGCATTCGCGCATCAACAGGCGGAGCAGGGACGGATCCCCGGGTTGGCCGCCCAGATCCTGCGCCACACGCACGCCGGCTTCAGCCGCCCAGGCAACGATCGCCTCCGCACGGGGCACGATCAAGGCCCCGAGCTGGCGTTCGTCCTGACCCACCAGCATCACCTGCTCGATCAGGGGGCTGGCCACCAGGGCTTCCTCCAGGGGGCCAGGCTCGATGTTCTCGCCACTGCTCAACACAATCGTGTCCTTGGCCCGGCCGGTGAGCGCCACGGAACCATCCGGCAGGAGCATGCCGAGATCGCCGGTGTCAAACCACCCCTCGATATCGAGAACCTTGGCGCTGGCCTCGGGTTTGCCGAGATAACCCGCCATCACCTGGGGGCCTCGCACCATCACCCGACCCCGTTGCCGGAAGCCCAGGGACTGACCGTTGTCGGGATCCACGATCCGAAATTCGGTCTGCGGCATGGGCAGCCCCGAACTGCCGCGAATGTTGCGCCAGGGCCTTCTGCAGCTCACCACAGGGCTGGTTTCCGTGAGGCCGTAACCCACCAACAGTTCAATCCCCACGGCTTCAAAGAAGGCATCGATGTGAGGAGCGATGGCACCGCCACCACTGATGGGATAAGCAAGCTGGCCACCACTAAGTTGCCGACGCAGCTTTGGCCAGATCAAGGTCGACGCCAGGGCATGCAGGGGCCAGCGCAGCGCAGCGGACCCGCAGGCACGCAGCCGGCCGGAGGCTGACACCGGTTCAAGCAAGAGGTTGCGCGCCGTTCGCACGGCTTTGCGCTGAGCCGCACTGTTGGCCAAGGCCGCCCGCAGCAGGCGCTGCCGGGACGGAGGGAAGGTCTTGAGCACATCCTCAAATCCAGCCTGAACCGCCTCCCACAGCCGCGGCACGGTGGCCATCGCAATCGGCTGAACCCGTGGCAGATCCTTCTTCAGTTGCTTGATCGTTGTGTAGGTCTGCGTGCAACCGCAGGAGAGGAAGTAGTAGCTGGCACTGCGCTCGTAGGCATGCCAGATGGGCAGCACACTCAGCACCGGAGCACCGGGCTCGGGATAAGCCACACAGGCCAGTGAGCTCATCTGATGCAGCAGGTTGGCGTGGGTCAATGGGACCCCCTTGGGCTGCCCGGTCGTCCCTGAGGTATACAGAACAGTGGCCACGGCCTCTCGCCCCCCTGCCGGGCGGACGGGATCACATCCGACCCCCGAGGCAAGAAACGCCTCCCAGGCGATGGTCCCCTCAGCAGGCTCACCTTCCAGCTGAAGCACGAAGCGCAGCTGAGCCCGTTGGTCTGGGGCAAGGGCGAGCCGATGCCACACCTCTGCGTTCTGAACCACCAGGGCCGTCGCCTGACAATCCATAAGGATGTAACGCAGCTCCTCCACTGGGGCAGAGGCCCCGCGCACGGCATCGGCAGCACCGGCACGCATCAGGCCTTGATCCGCCACGAGCCAGCGGGGGCTGTTCTCGGCAAACAACGCCACCACATCGCCTTCGTTCACGCCATGGCGCCGAAATGCCGCGGCGGCGGTGGCGATGCGCTCCGCCAGTTCTCCGAAATTGAAGCGTTCGGGATGCGCCGCATGGGGCGCATCAACGGCAGCAACCACCCCATGGCGGTCGGCGAGCCAGGGCCACACCGCATCAACCCTTGGCAATGCCTGCACATGGGCATGACGCTGCAGAGCGTCCGTCTCGCGGGCTGTCGGGCTCCAGCTGGCCGTCATCCGATGCAGGGGTTCAAACAGCTCAGGTCTATCTCGCTTCGTCCTCCCAGACCAGACCGAAGCGCTCAGCCAAGGCCTGCCGCAGCAGCGGCTGCACCTCAGCCAGCGTCAACCCCGGTACCCAGTCGGCCAACCGCCCGACCGCACGGCCGGTGAGGCCACAGGGGGTGACCTGCTCAAACCCCTGCATCGAACAATCGACGTTCAAGGCCAGGCCATGCTGCGTGATCCAGCGGCGACAGCCCACGCCGATGGCAGCGACTTTGCGGTTGTCCAACCAGATGCCCGTCAATCCGGGCAGGCGCTGTCCCTCCAACCCCAGCGCCGCCAACACATCCAGCACGACTTGTTCCAGCTGGCGTAAGTACCAATGCAAGTCGGGAGTGCGCCGGCGAAGGTCCAACACCGGATAGGCCACCAGCTGACCGGGCAGGTGATGGGTCACCTCTCCGCCACGATCAATCCGGTAAAGGGGTGCCGGTGGGTCGGCGGGGTCGAAATGCAGGTGTTCCTCGCTCGCGCCACGGCCGAGGGTGAAGCAGGTCTGGTGTTGCAGGATCCAGACCGCCTCCGGCGCCGATGGGTCCGCCAGAAGACTGCTCTGCCAGCGCTGTTGCGCTGACCATGCCTCTTCGAACCGAACCGGAGCATCCGGCTCGAAAAGAAATGCACGCCGGGGGTGGGCCGAATCGTGCGCCGTATCTAGCTTGCCGATAACAACCGGCACAGGAGCGAGGCATGAAGTTGCTGATCCATGGTCGCAACCTCGAGATCACGCCGGCTTTGCGGGACTACACCCAAACCAAATTGGAGCGGGTCACAGCGCACTTCGGTGATGCTGTTCGCGAAGCGGACGTCCATCTTTCGGTGGCCCGAAATCCCCGGGTCCCGCAGCAGACCGCCGAAGTGACGGTCTTTGCCAACGGAACCGTGATCCGGGCCCAGGAACGCAGTGAAAACCTTTACGCCAGCATCGATCTCGCCGCTGGCAAATTGGCTCGGCAGCTGCGCCGCTGGAAGGAACGGCACAGCGATCACCACCACAGCCACGGCCATAGCGCCAGCCACACCCCCAGCACGGATGTGGTCAACGACGCTTCCCCCGTTGAAGACTCCCTTTTGCAGGGGCGGGAGGCGGAACTGCCGAACCCGGGTGTACGTCGGAAATACTTCGCCATGCCACCCATGAGCCTGGATGAGGCGCGACAGCAATTGGATCTGATCGACCACGACTTCTACCTGTTCCGCGAGAAGGACAGCGATCAGTTGCAGGTGATCTACCGACGCAACCACGGGGGTTATGGGGTGATTCAGGCTCGTGACTGACCCCCTGGCCCGCCATGGCTGATCCAGCCCAAGAGCTTCCCGAACTCCCCCCCCGGCTGGATCAGGCGATCCTGGATCCCTTGCTGACGCTGGATCAACTCCAAACCCTCTGTGATTCCGGAATCCAGGAGGGCGTGCGGGCCATCTGCACCACACCGCGACAGTTGCCACTGCTGCGGGAGCGACTCGGGGCCACCGACTCAGGCCCCAGGCTTGTGGCAGCCATCGGCTTCCCTTTTGGTGCGATTCCAGCTGATCTCAAGCTGGCGGAAGCGGAATGGTGTGCAGCCCATGGCGCCCAGGAGCTTGATGTCGTTCCCGACTTCAGTGCGTTGGCGAATGGCGATTCAGGCGCGTTTGCCGAAGAACTTGCCGCACTGTGCGAGCTGGGGCTGCCCGTGCGGGCCATCCTGGACATGGCACGTCTGGACTCCGAACAACTGGAGCTGGCCGTGGAGGCCGCCATCGATGCAGGTGCTGCCGGACTGCAGAGCGGTAACGGCTTCGGGCCGGCATGCCATGCCGATCAGATCCGTCAGTTGAAGCAGCTGATCCGCAAACGCTGCGCCATCAAAGCGGCGGGTGGCATCCACAGCCTCAGCCATGTGGGGGACCTGCTGTTGGCGGGGGCGGACCTGCTGGGAACCAGCAGCGCTCCGGCTCTGCTGCAGGCCCAACGCCGCCCTGCGGCCTGAATGGCAGAACGACGCCTCACTGGACTGGCCCTCAAGGTGGGCCCCCTCGGCGAGAACGACCGCCTGCTGAGTCTGCTCAGTGATGCGGAGGGCGTCAGCCGCTTCGCGGTTCCTGGTGCACGCAGGCCCAGAAGCAGTCTTGCCGCCGCGGCCCCCCTCACGCTGTTGGAACTGCAAGTGGGAGGACGCAGTGGCCTGGCCCGGGTGCGTCAACTGCGGGTGCTGCGCAGTTTCTCTGGCCTCGGACAACAGCTGGAAACCCTTGCTGCGGCGCAGGCTCTTTGTGATCTGTGCCTTCAACTGGCGGCAGAAGACCCCGTGGAGGGGTTGCTGACCACGATGCAACTGCACCTGGAACGTCTGGAGGAGCACCGTGCCGATCCGGAACTGGTTCTGGCCGGCACGGTCCAGGCCTGCATTCATCTGCTCACCCTGGGAGGTTATGGACTGCCGTTGCAGACCTGCTGCCTGACAGGCGATCCCCTGGAGCCCCCTCTGGGTCAGTGGGACTGGCGCTGCAGCCTGCTGCCGCAGGACGGCTTTGCGATCGACGAGCAACCTGGTGCGGCCATCCAGCTCAATCCCTCCGAACTGGCCCTGCTCCAGCGGCTGATCCGTGCCGAGCTGCCCCGTCGCCGGGACGGTGAACTCATGGGTCCTCCAGCCGTCTGGCGCCGGTTGCTTCGGGTGGTCGACATCTGGAGTCGGACCCATCTCAACCGACCCAGCAAAGCCCTCGCAATGCTGCGAGAGACGCTGCTGGCGGGAGCGTGAGCCATCATGGCCGCGATGCAAGTGCCCCTTGAGCGGACCCAGCCTCTCCACCCCTGAACCCGCTCTGCCCACCGGCAACAACCCCGAGGGGAAGCGCGGCTTGGAAGCCGTGCTGCGGCTGAACGATTTCCGCAAACTCTGGCTGGGCCAGATCTTTTCCCAGCTGGCGGACAAGTTCTACATCGTGCTGATGGTCTTCCTGATCGATCAGCACCTGCTGCTGAAGGGTCAGGGCAGTGGCGTGCTCGCGGAGATGGCCTCGGATTACGGCCTGGACATCAGCACCCGCACCCAGGTGATCACCCTGCTGGCCACAGGCATCTTTGTGGCCAACACGATCCCGGCCATGCTGCTGGGGACGGTGGCAGGCGTCTGGGCTGACCGCTGGCCCAAGCGTCGGGTGATGGTGGCCAGCAATGCCATCCGCGCTCTGCTGGTGGTGTTTGCACCGCTCTGTCTGCTGCCCGGACCCATTTGGCTCGGGCTCCCATGGGGGTACTGGGGTCTGGTGGGCATGACCTTTCTGGAGTCGATCCTGACCCAGTTCTTCGCCCCCTCGGAACAGGCCACCATTCCTGTCTTGGTACCGGGGGAACACCTGCTGGCGGCCAACTCCCTTTATCAGGCCACAAGCATGGGAGCCACGATCCTGGGCTTCGCCCTTGGGGAACCGATTCTTCGCGCTTTGCACAGCAGCCTGGCGATCCTCGGCATCGACGGCGGCGAGTTTCTGCTGCTGCCGCTCTGTTACGGCCTTGCGGCCCTCAGCCTGTCGCGACTGAAGCTGCAGGAAGCCCCAAAGCCCGCCTCCAACACCTCGGTGTGGGCAGAGATCGGGGAAGGATTGCAGGTGCTGCGCCGGGTCCCCTCGGTGAGGGGCGCCATGATTCATCTGGTGCTGCTCTACAGCCTGTTGGCGGCGCTCTACGTCTTGGCGCTTCAGCTGGCTGCCCTGATCGACACCCTGGGGGCGTCAGGCTTCGGCGCACTGCTCGCCATGAGTGGTCTGGGAATGGCGATCGGCGCCATGGTGATTGCACAACTTGGGCATCGGTTCAGCCGCCGACGGCTCACGGCGACAGGTCTAGGAACCATCACCTGGACCTTGGTGCTGCTCAGCCAGCTGCGGGGATCACTGCCCTTCACCCTGAGTCTCTGCGGCATCCTGGGCGTCGGAGCGGCGCTGGTGGCGATCCCAGCGCAAACCACCATTCAGGAGGAAACCCCCGAGACCGAACGCGGCAGGGTGTTCGGACTGCAGAACAACCTGATCAATATCGCCCTGAGTCTGCCGCTGGTGCTGGCTGGAACCCTGGTGAGCAGCATTGGCCTTCAACCGGTTCTGTGGCTGCTGGCTGGATTGGCGCTGGTGGCGGCGTTGATCGAAAGGCCGTGGCAACGCTGCTAACTTGCCGTTTCCCCTGAGGAGACCTACCCCGCTTGGCGCAGATTGCGTGGCTCGGCAAGAAGTCTCCCTTCTGCGGGAATGTGTCCTACGGGATCAGCACCACAGAAGCGCTCCGCAAACGCGGGCATCAGGTGCATTTCATCCATTTCGATAACCCGCGCAGCCCAGAACGGGAGAACACGTCACTGCTGGCCAACGACCCGGACGTCAGCCTGCCCTACCTGGTCAAATCGCAGGTTTACACGATCCCTTCGCCAGGAGCCCAGCGGGAGCTCAGGGAATCGCTCGAGCGGCTGCAACCTGACCTGGTGCACGCCAGCCTCACCCTGTCGCCCCTGGATTTCCGCCTTCCGGAGCTCTGCCAGCAGTTGGGCGTGCCCCTGGTGGCCACCTTTCATCCTCCCTTCGATGCAGGCCTGCGCAACCTGACTGCCGGAACCCAGCAGCTCAGTTACCAGCTTTATGCACCGGCCCTAGCCCGCTACGACCGGGTGATCGTGTTTTCACAGCTTCAGGCGGATTTTCTCGAGCGCCTCGGCGTTCCAGCAGACCGTCTGACGGTGATTCCCAATGGTGTGGACATCGACCGCTGGTGCCCCACCAGCCCCGGCACCCTTTCGCTGATGCATCAACAGGTGCGGCAACGGCTGGGCCGACAACGAATTTTCCTCTACATGGGGCGCCTGGCGACGGAAAAGAACGTTGAAGCCCTGCTGAGGGCCTGGCGACTGGTCTCACCGGAGGGCTGTCGGTTGGTGATCGTCGGCGACGGCCCGCTGCGCAACAGCCTGATGAACCAGTTCAACAACGATCGAATCCTCTGGTGGGGCCATGAGCCGGACCTGGACACCCGGGTTGCTTTGCTCCAGTGCGCTGAGGTGTTCATCCTGCCCAGTCTTGTGGAGGGCCTGTCGCTGGCTTTGCTAGAGGCAATGGCCACCGGAACAGCCTGCGTCGCCACCGATGCCGGTGCCGATGGCGAGGTGCTGGAACAGGGGGCAGGAATCGTGCTGAGCACCCAAGGCGTCACCACTCAGTTGCGCACGCTGCTGCCGGTGCTGAGAGACCAGCCGGTGCTGACAGCTGAGCTGGGACGCAAAGCCCGCCTCCGCGCCTTGGAGCGCTACACGATTTCAAGCAACATCGACGCCCTCGAACAGCTCTACGCCGACCTGATGCTGACCAGATCAGTTGCCGCCTGACGCACCCGATCAGCGCCAATCCAGCCCTGGAAGCCAACCAACAATCGCCGGCGTGACAGCGGCGTATTGGTCGTAATTCGGATGCACCGCCCGTAGCCCCAGCTCCTCGAAGCGGGCTTTGCCCCGCAGCACAGCCGCCAGGCTGACCAAAAGAAACAGATGCAGCAGGCTGCCAGTGGCCAGCACCACACCTGCGGAACAGAGCAACACCGCCCGGTACAACGGATGCCGGCAGATGGCATATGTGCCCGTGGCGATCAATTGATTCGACGGCTTGGGCGCCGGCAGCGGCGAGAGGCTGGCTCCGAGGCAGCGAAACGCCTCAATGGCCCGAAACAGGCCAAACGCCAGCAGCAGCAAGCCCAGCCCAAACAAGGGCTTGGGCCAAATCGCCACCCCAAAGCTGGCCGGAGCAGGCCAGACCGGCAGCAGATGGGCCGTGATCAGCAGCAGCTGGGCCAGCAGCCACCACTCACCCCGGCGGTTGTCCAACCAGCCGCCCCAACTGAAACCCCAATCGGAGAACATTCACTCGCTCACCACCAATGTTCGGACGTTACGGCTCCGCACAAGACCCGCCAGGGTCTGCATGTCGTCCCAGCGAATCAAGCCCACACAGCCGAGCGTGCCGCTGTTGGCATTGCGGTTGGCACTGGGGTCGAGATGAATGCCCAGATGACCTCGACCCGTGGGGAACTGCGGTTCAATCCCAATCCAGATCGGCCCGAGTTCCCGTGGATCAGCGGGACCCAGGGGCTCCACCGGCCCAAGGCTGTAGCGACCAGCGGGAAGCGGTGCGCGGGTGCCGGAGCGATGGCGATCGGCGTTCTGACGGTGGGCCCGACCGCTGACGGCATCGAAGTGCTGCACGGGCTGACCTGGGGTTTCCAGCCGCAGACTCCAGATGGGATCGCCCGTGCGCGAGAGCGATCGCGTGGTGCGGTCCAGCACCAACACCGACTCACCCGTCGATAGCGAGTTGGAAGGGGAGATGGTGGGAGCTGTGGATGCCGAGGCCAGATCCAACTCGGCTGCAGAACAGGGCACGGCCAACAGCGCCAGAAGATTCAGCGCAAGACAAGACCGAACAACCACAGCAGCCAGGCAAACAGGCCGGAACCCTATGGGCGGTTTTTATTCGCTGAAGAAATAAAAGCCAGCACTCTCACCGTCCCCTTCTGAGACCCACCTCAAGAAAAGCCTCAGAGTTCGTTTTCGGCCAGCTGCAACGCTTCAGCCTCCTGCGTTCGATCCAGGGCGCAGCTGTCATCCAGCAGACGCTGAAGCCGCGGGCTGAGGGCAACCACCAGGGGATTCACCAGCACGCCACGGCTGATGCCCACCTCTTCGAGCGAGATGGCCAAGGCTTGATTGGCCTGGCGGCGGGACAGACGACCCTGCTCCACCTGGCAGTCGCTGCTGGCCTTGGCCATGGCGGCATAGGCGCGAATCCTGCGGGCCAGCACCACCACGGCAACCCGCCGTTGCACCTCGGGCGCCAAGGGAGCATCATCGGCAGCAACAGCGAAGGATCCTGCCAGGGGCAGACCCAGAAGCAGCGCAGCGAAGCAATGGTGGATGCGCATCAAGATGCCTTTAAAGCCCCCTCAGTCAAGCTTGGGAAAACGCTGGGCGATGCTGCTGCCGGTGTACTGCGCCACCCATCCCTCGGGGTTATTGAACCAACGCACGGCACAGAACCGGGGGTACGCGCCCATGTCAAACCAGTGTCGTGTCCCCGCCGGAACACGCATCAGGTCACCCCGTTCGCACAGCACGCTCAGCACTTCGGAACCGATGTGCAACACAAACAAGCCGCACCCTTCCACAAAAAAACGCACCTCGTCTTCAGCATGGGTGTGCTCTTCCAGAAACTTGCGGCGCAGGGGCTCGCGATCGGGATGCTCCGAAGTCATCCGAATCGCATCAACCGTGGCGTAGCCGCCATCGCGTTGAACCCGGGCAATCGCTTCGGCATAAACCTGAAGGATCGTGGCCTGATCGGCACCCTCAGGCAGGCCCTGCTCCGCTGGCCATTGCTCAAACCCGATGCCCCGGCGGCTGAGCTCCGCCTGAATCACCGCTGGATCATGGCTCTCCAACTGGGGCACAAGCCCATCTGGAGCATTGGCTGCAGTTTCATCTGGAAAGATGCTGAGACGACTCATCGTCTGGCCCCCAGGCGCATCGACTGCTGACCATCATCGATCCCACCAGGACTGGGGGTCTCACGCTGGTGGGAGTCGGCCCCGGCGATCCCTCCCTGCTGACCCTGGCCGCCGTGGAAGCCATCCGTCAGGCAGAGGTGGTGGCTTATCCGGTCGGACGCCTGGGGGGCGACAGCATGGCCGCCCAAATCGCGGCCGCCTGGATCCGCAGCGACCATCAGCGCCTGCCGTTGTTGTTCCCGATGGTGGAAGCCGCCGAACCGCGTCGCACCGCCTGGGCCCTAGCGGCGCAACAGCTGCAAGAGGCGGTCCGTTCCGGCCAACGGGTGGCGCTGCTCTGCGAAGGAGATGCGTCTCTGTTTGCGAGCTGCAGCTATGTGCTGCTGGCCCTCCGCCAGGAGTGGCCCGACTGTGCCGTCAGCGTGATCCCCGGCATCACCTCCTGCTCGGCAGCCGCTGCTGCCGGCCTCTGGCCCCTTGCCCTGCAGCAGGACCAACTGCTGTTGCGCCCCTGCCCCGACACCCCTGATGAACTCATGCAGGTGTTGGACACCGCCGCAGCGACGGGGCAAGTCTTGGCCCTGATGAAGCTGGGACGACGCTGGAGTTGGGTGCAACCGCTGCTCAAACAGCGCGGTCTATTGCAGCAAGCCCTCTTCGCCGAGCGGGTCGGTTGGCCCGACCAGCAGGTCTGTTCCGCGGATGCTGTTGAGGCCGAACCCCGCCCCTACTTCTCCCTGCTGCTGATCCGTCAGGGATGGCCTGAGGTATTGCCCTAAGCCAGCTCCCGACTGCGCTCTGCAGCCGCAACAACCGCCTCGATCAAGGCGGAACGCAGGCCGATGCGTTCGAGGGCACGAACGCCGGCGATGGTGGTCCCCCCTGGTGAGGTGACCATGTCTTTGAGCTGGGCAGGATGCAGATCGCGACGGTCCAGCAGCTCAGCCGTGCCAGCCAGGGTGCGGTGGCTCAGCCGCAAGGCCAGATCCCTGGGCAGACCGGCAGCAACAGCTCCATCAGCCATGGCTTCCGCCACCAGGGCCACAAAGGCGGGGCCCGAGGAGGTGAGAGCCAGGAAGGCATCCAGCTTGGCTTCCGCCAGCTCCAGCACTTCGCCCACGTCGGCGAACAGCTGACGCACCTGGTCCCGTTGCTCTTGTTCAATCCCCTCACCCCAGGCCAGAGCCGTCAAACCAGCGCCCACCAGCGCAGGGGTGTTGGGCACCGCCCGCACACAGCGATGAGCGGGAAACAAACGCTGCAACCGCGCCAGAGACACCCCAGCCAACACAGAGATCAGCAGTGGTTGGCCCGCAACAGGTCCAGCAGCTGCGGCAACGGCGTCCAATTGCTGCGGCTTCACCGCAAGCAGCTGCACCGGTGCCGACCAGACCTGCTGACCCGAAGGATCGTCGGCATACACCAAACCGATGCCAGCGGGCAAAGCCTCACGACGTTGCTCAAGGGAGCCGGAACCCCCAACCACAGCCAGCAGCTGGTCGGGCCGAAGCCGCCCACTCTCCAAGAGAGGAACAACCAGAGCCTGGGCCATGCGGCCCAGGCCGATCACACCGAAAGCGGGCTGCACGGGGAGATTCAGAGAGCAGCAGCCCCCCAAGCAGGCGAAGGTGCACTGGAGGATTCATCAACATCAGCCACATCGGCCTCACGGCTCACCACCGTGGGAGCCGAAGCCTCGTCATGACCGGTATTGGTGACGGTGACGCAGCTGGGGGCAAACAGGAAGATGCTCTCTCCGACGCGCTCCTGATGACCATCGATCGCGAAGGTGCCACCAGCGACGAAGTCGACGGCACGCTGCGCCTGATCGGGCTCCATCATCGTGAGGTTGAGGATGACCGTCTTGCGCTCCCGCAGAGCCTGGATGGCCCGAGGCATTTCATCAAAGCTGCGGGGTTCCATCACATTCACCTCAGCCGCAGCGTTGCTGATGCCAGGCATCCCGATCACATTGGATCCAGGCAGATCTCCACCAAGGTCGAAAGGGTTGGAGTCACCGATGGTGGCAAGCGCACCGCCATCGGCCTGCATGGCGCGCTGGTCTTGGTCATCTTGCTCATCGTCGTAGGCGAAGTCATCCAGTTCGCCATCGAGATAGTCATCGCCAGCGACGACGGCACGGAGACGGGAGATCAGCGACACCTTGGGATTCCTCTCGGTCTGAATGTGGTTTGAAAACCATGTCCCTGAATACCGTTTTCGCTGCAGCGGGGCAAGTCAATTCGCAGAGTCTGTTGACACCAATCGCGAGCCAAACAGTGCCGAGCCGATCCTGAGCCAGGTGCTGCCGGCTTCTGCAGCCTCTTTCCAGTCCATGCTCATCCCCATCGAGCACTCCGCCAACTTGAGCCGATCCGCCAGGGCACGGCAATCGGCAAACAAACCCTTGCGCTGTTCTGCGGCCATGCCAAGCGGCGCCATGGTCATCAACCCCGAGATCCGCAACCCCGGCAGGGCCAGAAGGTCTGACCAGATGGCGCCGAGTTCTTCGGCCGACACCCCCCCTTTGCTGGGGTCAGGACGGAGTTTCACCTGAAGCAGCACTTCGGGTTGACGGCCCTCCTCCACAGCGATGCGCGACACCCTTTCGGCAAGCGACAGGGAATCGACGGAGTGGATGACATCAAAGGCCTTCACCACCGGCCTCACTTTGTTGCTTTGCAGGCGACCGATGAAATGCCAGCGCAGCTGCAGATCAATCAACTCCTTCTGCTTGGGCAGCGCCTCCTGAATGCGACTTTCGCCGAAATCACACTGACCAAGCTCCGCCACGCTTCGCACAGCGGCTGCTGGGTGCCCTTTGCTGACGGCAAGGAGCCTGGCGGAGGGGGGACGGTCGAGATGGAGTGCCTGCCACCGCGCAGAGATTGAATCGGTCAAGGGTTCAGATGAACGTCTGATCGAACAGCTGAGTCCAGGCGTCCAGATCTTCCAAGCCATCCCGGCGGCAGCGGCCCAGGTGCACCTCAGCATGGTGACGCGCGTCCCCATAGGGGATCACTTCGAACTGGGCGCCACGGGGCTGGAGCGTGACCAGGAAGAACATGCGTTGGGCGTACAGCGTGGCGTAGACGTCACGGCCTTCTCCTGCCGGAGCCACCCGATAGAGCATCCCAAAGGTGGGGTGATTCAGATATCGCTCGGACGCCATGCCCTGAGAAGAGGTCATAGAGCACCGTACTGACCCCGCAGGCCAATGACCAACACAAGGACGGCCATCGCCAGGCCATTCAGCAGGGGGGCAGGGCGATCGGGAGGCATGCGGAAGTACGACGGATCCAGGATCCGCCCTCCTCGGGCGACCAGGGCATCAGCTCCCTGCTCAGCTCTCAGAAGAATGTTGGCCAGCAGCCGCTCACCGACGGCCAGCACCAGGCCGAAGCCGGCCTTGAAACCCAGCTGGCGCAGGTTGACCGCACGGCTGGCGAGAGAGCGCAGCAGATTCTGGAGCTCCTCCTGAACGAGAGGCAGAAACCGAAGCGCGAGCAGCAGTTGAAACCCAAGCCTCTCCACAGGACACCCGAGCCACTTCAACGGAGTCAGGTACCAACTGAGGGCCCAGACCAGATCCTCCGGAGGCGTCGTCATCAGCATCAGATTGACGCTGTGAATCACGGTAAAAATCAACGTCGACGTCCGCAGCCCCAGCACCGCTGAGGCCCGATCCACCACCAGAGGGCCCAGCTGGAGACCCCCCAACTGCAAGGGGCCAAGGCGCAGCAGATCCCATGAGGGTCCCTCAGTCGCAAGCCCCGGAAGCTCGGCCGGATTGCGCAAGGAAAAAGCCGCAGGAGGATCAACCGCCGGCAACAACATCGACAACAAGCCCACCACAAGCGCCAAGGCCGTCAGCACAAGAACAGATCGCCACCACAGCGACCGGGCCAGGCCACTGACCAGGGTGATCACCACCAGAGCCACCACCAAAGCGACACGCCACAGAGGCCCCGCCAGAATCGGTGTGAGCAAAAAAACGAGGGACCAGGCCAGCTTCAGCCGAGGGTCCAAGCGCCGAAGCCAACCACTGGAGCCATCGACGTATTGGCCCATCGGGACCTGGCGCAACCAGTCCATGGCTCAGCCTTTACGACTCTGTTGACGGGCCAGGTCGCGTTCAGCATCACGCTGTTGCTTGCCGCGCCAGAACAGGCGCAACGGACTGCCATCGAAGCCAAGGCCCTCGCGGATCTGACGTTCGACATAGCGCCGGTAGGTCTCGCCGAACAATTTGGGGTCGTTGACGAACAGGGTGAAGCTGGGGGGACGACTGGCCACCTGGGTGCCGTAATACAGCTTTCCTTGCCGTCCACCGCGGGTGGTGGGGGGACTGCGCCAGCTCAGCGCTTCCTTGAGCACCTCGTTCACAACTGACGTGCTGACGCGGCGCCGGTGCTGCTCAACCGCCAAGGCGGCCAGCGCAAAGATGCTCTCCACCCGCTGACCGGTGAGGGCCGAAGTGAACAGCATCGGGGCCCAATCGAGGAAATAGAGCTTGGAACGCAGCTCCTTTTCCATCGCCGTCATGGTGTGGCTGTCCTTCTCAACGGCGTCCCATTTGTTGACGACCACCACACAGGCACGGCCGTCCTCCTCAATACGGCCTGCCAAACGCTGATCCTGCTCAGTCACACCATCGAGGGCATCGATCACCAGAACACAGACATCGCTGCGTTCAATCGCCTTAAAACTGCGGTTGATGCCGAAGAATTCCGGGCCGTAGTTGACGCTGCGACGCCGGCGGATGCCCGCCGTGTCCACCAGGCGCCAAGGGCGACCCTCACGAATGATGCTGGTGTCAATGGTGTCGCGGGTGGTGCCGCGGATCGGACTGACAATCGCCCGCTGCTCACCGCAGATGGCATTGAGCAGACTGGATTTGCCGACATTGGGGCGTCCGATGATGGCCATCTGAATCGGCTCCTCCTCATCGCCCTCCTGATCCTTCGGGGGCAGGAAGGTGAGCACCTGATCCAGCAGTTCACCGGTGCCGGCCCCATGGATGGCCGAGATCGGATGGGGCTCCCCCAGCCCAAGGCTCCAAAACTCACCAGCCATCGCCAGGCCCTGTTCCGGCGACTCGCACTTGTTCACGGCAAGAAGCGTGGGACAGCGGTGACTGCGCAGAAATTCCGCGATGGATTCGTCAGCGGCCGTGAGCCCCTGCTGACCGTCCACGATCACCAGAGCAACACTGGCTTCCTCGAGCGCAAGAGCCGCCTGCTCCCGGATCTCCGGTAAGAACTCACTGTCGTCATCGAACACCAGCCCACCGGTATCGACAACCTTGAATTCCCGATCGCCCCAATAGCCGTCCTGATAGGTGCGATCACGCGTCACGCCGGGCTGATCGTGAACGATGGCTTCACGGCTGCGGCACAACCGGTTCACCAAAGTCGACTTACCGACATTGGGGCGTCCGATGATTGCGACGACGGGACGCGCCAAGGGACTACTCAGGCCAATCTTTCACCCTACAGAGACGCCATAAACCCCCTCCTGAACCGAAATTCTTTCAGAGCGAGACAAATGAGTCTTATTTGAGACAGCTAAGGCGGATTCAGTGTGCTCCCTCGCCATGCTCGAGCTCGTCGCCAGCCTTGTGGTCGACCTCTCCGACCAACGTCTGACCGTCTACAACAGCCAACAAGAAGTGGTTCGCGTCATTCCGGTCAGCACCGGCAAGGCCTCAACGCCAACTCCGATTTTCAACAGCAAGGTCTACACGAAGTACCGCTCCACCACGATGTACGGACGCACCTACACCGTTCCAGGGGTGCCGTTCACGATGTGCGTTAGTGCCAACGAGGCCATCTGCCTCCACGCCGCCCCCTGGCAAGAGAACGCTGGGCAACCCTTCGGCGTTCCCCGCAGCCATGGCTGTGTGCGCATGCCGATGAGCCACGCCCGCTGGTTGTTCCACAACACCCCGAAAGGCACACCGATCACGATTCAGGCCTGAGTCAGCCCACCGGATCACTTCACAGGCAAATCGCCAGGGTGCCCCTGCACCGGATCGACTGGAGGCGGAAGCTCTGGCCCTAAGGGCCCCTGCTCCGGCAGGGGTTCGTGCTGCTGTGCCAGCCAGGCCAGCAGCCAGTTCACCGCTGTGGCGCGCCGGGTGCGGCGGGGGTACAACTCACCGATCCGGTACCCCGCGAAGTTGAGCTGTTGCTTCAGCAGCTGCTTGTGTTCCTTGGGAACCGAGCGGGTCAAACGAACCGACGCCGGACGCTCGGCGATCAACTCGGGAGCCTGGGGGAAGGCCTCCGCCCAATCCGGTGGTGTGTCGGGGCCGGCGCACCACTGAGGTTCGGCAGGCCGATAACCCAAACGTTCCCAAACCCTTTCGCAGACGAAGCGATCGCTGCAGCGGTCTTCGAGGATCTGCATCAGCAACGAACGACTGAGCGGCCAGGTCATCTCGATTGCGTTGTGCAGCATGGACCCATGATTGCTTCATCCCCCCTGCAGCTTCCCGGTCATGGAACCGCGCGTCAGCTTCGTTGCCGCGTTCTGCAATCACCGCTGGCGGGGGTGAGCGATCGGGTGTTCCGCGGCCTGGTTCGACGCTGGGCGCCCGACGCCCTGCTGTTCACCGAAATGGTGAATGCCACCAGCCTGGAAATGGGGCACGGGCTCTGCAAGGTGGAATCACTCGCCGAGGAATCCGGACCCATCGGCGTGCAGCTGTTCGACCATCGCCCCCAGGCCATGGCCGATGCAGCGCGACGCGCCGAAGCCAGTGGCGCCTTCCTGATCGACATCAACATGGGATGCCCCGTGCGGAAGATTGCCCGTAAGGGTGGCGGTTCTGGCTTGATCCGTGATCCCGAGCTGGCCATTCAGATCGTGGAAGCGGTGGCGGGAGCTGTGACCGTTCCCGTGACTGTGAAGACGCGCCTGGGTTGGTGCGGAAGTGATGCCGATCCGGTGCACTGGTGCCAACAGCTGGAACAAGCCGGCGCACAACTGCTCACGTTGCATGGACGCACCCGCGAGCAGGGCTTCAAGGGTGCTGCGGACTGGAGCGCTATTGCCCAAGTTCGAGAGGCCCTCACCATTCCGCTGATCGCGAATGGCGACATCAATAGCCCGGAAGATGCCCTGCGCTGCCTGAATCAAACCGGCGCCGCGGGGGTGATGGTGGGCCGAGGGACGATGGGTGCCCCATGGCTGGTGGGTCAGATCGATGCCGCACTGGCCGGTCGTGCGATTCCCTCCACACCCAACCCATCAGCACGGCTTGAGCTCGCTCGGGATC
>JADHMX010000035.1 GCA_016779825.1 Synechococcus sp. BS301-5m-G53
CCGCGTCGGGCCCTGGCATGGGCCCGTTCGCCATCCACATGGACAGCGGAGACCTGCGGTGGACGCTGCTCAATTGCGCCACGGAATGGCTCCAGGGCAGCATCGAGTTCGGCCTCGTCGAGGGAAGGCCAGGCCTGCTGCTCCAGCAGTTCCCCCTCCAGGTCGTCGCTGCTGGTGCTTCTGCCCAGCTGAATCACCCCGGTGTAGGTCTTGTCCCCGGGGAGGTAAGGCAGCAGTCGTGTGGCTGGGCCCAGGGCGATCGGGAGAACTCCGGTGACCGCAGGGTCGAGGGTGCCGCCATGGCCAACGCGTTTGAGGCCGTAGCTGCGGCGCAGTCGGCTGACGCAGGCGTGGGAGGTGAGGCCTGCGGGCTTGTCGATCACCACGAAGCCGAAGGGGCCGTTCACCGGGGCTAGAGCGGGATGCCCAAACTGTTGCATTCCGCCGGCTGCGTAGGTTAGCCGCGCCCTGAAGCCAATCCATGCCCCAGCTCCGCAGCAGCACGGATGTGGACGTCTCCGCTTTCCTGGCGGATGGTTTGGGCATCAAGCAACACCTCAGCCGCTACCTCGACCTGACGCCGGAGCAGCTGGAGCAGCGTCTGCCCAGCAGCACCGACGACCTGGCGGACCTTCACCCCGGTGCGTTTCGGCCGGAGGACGCCACCGCCTTTTACGAGGACAAGGTGGGTACGGGGCACCTGCTGGAGCTGGCGGCCTGGCATCTCTCCAGTTCTGACTACATCGCGGACACGCTGCGGCTGCAGGGCATGGCGGTGCATGGCCAGGTGCTGGATTTCGGCGGTGGCATCGGCACCCATGCCCTTTCGGCGGCGGCGCTGCCTGAGGTCGATCACGTCTGGTTTGTGGATCTGAACCCCCACAACCAAGCCTTTGTGCAGCAACGGGCGCAAAGCCTGGGGCTGGCAGACAAGCTTTCGGTGCACCGCGACCTCAGCAATACGGGTGATGTGCGTTTCGATGCGGTGGTCTGCCTCGATGTGCTGGAGCACCTGCCCGATCCTTCGGCCCAGTTGCTGGAGTTTCACCAGCGCATGGCTCCCGGGGCCATTGCCCTTCTGAACTGGTACTTCTTCAAGGGCCATCAGGGGGAGTACCCCTTCCATTTCGATGATCCGGCCCTCGTGGACGGGTTCTTCCGCACCCTGCAGGCCCAGTTCCTCGAGGTGTTTCACCCCTTGCTGATCACGGCTCGGCTGTACCGCCGGCCCTGAGGTAAGCCATCAAAAAAGCCCCGATGCCAGTGCGGCATCGGGGCTATGTGGTGTATCCGAGGTGAAACTCAGACCGCTGCTGTGATGTTGATGCGCTTGCGGTTGCGCAGGCCGCGGCGGATCGATTCGAACTTCACCACGCCATCGGTGAGAGCGAACAGAGTGTCGTCCTTGCCTTTGCCGACATTCACGCCGGGGAGAACCGAGGTGCCGCGCTGACGGATCAGGATGGATCCGGCGGTGACGGTTTCGCCGCCGTAGGCCTTCACGCCAAGGCGTTTGGCATTCGAGTCGCGGCCGTTACGGGTTGAGCCTGTGCCTTTTTTATGTGCCATGAGAAGAGATGCTGGTGGGGCGGTGAATGAAGCGAGAGGTGGAGGTCAGCTGATGGCCTTACCGCCCACGGAGATGGACTCAACCATCACCCGGGTGAGCTCCTGCCGGTGACCATTCTTGCGGCGGGTTTTCTTTTTCGGGCGCATTTTGTAGACAATCACCTTCGGCCCGCGGCGATGGGCCATCACCTTGAGCGACACCGTGGCGTCCTTGACGTAGGGCTGGCCCAGGGTGGTGCCTTTGCCGTCCTTCACCAGGAGCACGTTCTCGAGCTTGATCGTGTCGTCCACCTCGGCCTGGAGCCGGTCGATGTCGTAATAGCGGTTGGGCTGCAACCAGATCTGGGTTCCCGACGCCTCAACGATGGCGTAGGTCCCGCTCTGTTCCGCGGCTGGTTTGGTGTCGGCCATAGGGTGAAAAGACGCGTTCAGGCTCGGCGAACCGATTCAGGCCTGAGCCGCAATCGAAAGACAAACAAAGATCTTCGTCTCTGACGCGCCCCATCGTCAAGATTCAGGTACCTCGACGCTTTGGATGCGCGGATGGCCAGGCCGGCCCTCACAATTGCTCTCGTCCTGAGCAGCCCCGCTTTGGTGGAGTCCTGTCTCCAGTGGCTGCCGCCCAACCGTTACGAATCTGTTGTCTTAACAGTTGACGCCGGTGAGGCTCTGGCGACTGTTCTCGGCCCCAGGCAGGAGGATTTTGACGCCGTAGTGCTTGAACAGACCCTTTTGAACGTCGAGGTCAAAGAGCAGCTGCAGGCGGCAGGATTGCTCTTCCCCGCCGTGATCGTCGGGGAGGTGAAGGGGCAGGTGGATTACCACCCCGAGGAGCTGCATCTGCCCGACGACCAGCTGGCCCAGCTGGGATATAACGTTGATGCGGCGATATCCCGCTTCCTGCGCCAAGGCCGCGCCGATGGCCGTCAGGAGGACAACAGCTCTTCATCCCGTGCCGTCAGCAACCTCTCCGACCGCCTGCAGGAGCGGCTCGGGTACCTGGGGGTGTTCTACAAGCGGGACCCATCCCGCTTCCTGGGCAGCCTGCCGCCTGAAGAACGCCGGGATCTGCTGCTGTCGCTCCAACGCACCTACCGGGAT
Organism: Synechococcus sp. BS301-5m-G53; assembly: GCA_016779825.1. Taxonomy (GTDB): domain Bacteria; phylum Cyanobacteriota; class Cyanobacteriia; order PCC-6307; family Cyanobiaceae; genus Parasynechococcus. Next base: position 2,671 of record JADHMX010000035.1, read on the forward strand.
CTGCTGGCGAGCTACTTCAGTGATCCGGCCACGGCGAATCAGGCGCTGGAAAGCTTCGTCAACACCGCTTTTTTCAGTGATCTACCGATCACCCGCACCGTTGAAATCCATGTGGATTTGATCGACGAATTCTGGAAACAACTGAGTTTGGAGGGCCACAAACATGACTTTCTTCAGGATTACCGCCTTGCGCTTCTCGACGTGATGGCGCATCTGTGTGAGATGTACCGGCGCTCCATTCCGCCGGATCTTCCTCTGTCGGGCACGGCCTCCAGCCGTGTACGTCGCCCGACGGATCAGCTCGATGCCTCGGAGGAGTCGTCATGAGTCCCCGCAAGACCTACATCCTCAAGCTCTACGTGGCGGGCAACACGCCCAATTCGATGCGGGCGCTGAAAACGCTGCGCAACATCCTCGAGACCGAATTCCGGGGGGTGTATGCCCTCAAGGTGATTGACGTGCTCAAAAATCCGCAACTGGCGGAGGAAGACAAGATCCTGGCAACGCCAACGTTGTCCAAGATTCTTCCCCCGCCGGTGCGGCGCATCATCGGTGACCTCTCCGATCGGGAGCGCGTGCTGATCGGCCTGGATCTGCTCTACGACGAGCTGTCCGATACGTCGCTCAATTCGAGCTTGATCGACGCGGTCGATGAGGAGACCGACACGACGATTTCTTCAGATCCTTAAGCGACATGGTGCGCTCCAGCACGGTTCATCTCGCGCTCACTACGGTCAAGTCATAGGTCTTTGCTATGCAGTTCCCTCCGACCAGCGGTCAGCCTCAGATGCAGGTGCAAAAGCTCCCGACGGGGATCGAGGGCTTTGATGATGTGTGCCAGGGCGGCCTACCGATCGGCCGCAGCACACTGATCAGCGGCACGTCCGGCACCGGAAAGACGGTGTTCTCGCTGCACTTCCTCCACAACGGCATCAAGGATTTCGACGAACCTGGCATCTTCGTCACCTTCGAGGAATCGCCCCTCGACATCCTGCGCAACTCCGCCAGTTTCGGCTGGAACCTGCAGGAGATGGTCGAGCAGGACAAACTCTTCATTCTTGATGCCTCGCCAGATCCCGACGGCCAGGACGTGGCTGGCAGCTTTGATCTCTCGGGTCTGATCGAGCGGATCAACTACGCCATCCGCAAGTACAAGGCCAAGCGCGTCGCCATTGATTCGATCACGGCGGTGTTCCAGCAATACGACGCAGTCTTTGTGGTGCGTCGTGAGATTTTTCGCTTGATCGCCCGGCTCAAGGAAATTGGCGTCACCACGGTGATGACCACCGAGCGCATCGATGAGTACGGCCCGATTGCCCGTTACGGCGTTGAAGAATTTGTTTCCGACAACGTGGTGATCCTTCGCAACGTGCTCGAGGGAGAGCGGCGTCGGCGCACTGTTGAAATCCTCAAGCTGCGGGGCACCACCCACATGAAGGGCGAGTTCCCTTTCACCATGGGGACCCACGGCATCAGCATCTTCCCGCTGGGGGCCATGCGCCTCACCCAGCGGTCGTCCAACGTGCGGGTGAGCTCTGGTGTGCCCCGTCTGGACGACATGTGTGGCGGTGGTTTCTTCAAGGATTCGATCATCCTCGCCACCGGAGCCACAGGAACGGGCAAGACGATGCTCGTCTCCAAATTCATCGAAGACGCCTGCCGCAACAAGGAACGAGCGATCCTGTTTGCCTATGAGGAATCGCGAGCCCAGCTGCTGCGCAACGGCACCAGCTGGGGCATCGACTTCGAGCAGATGGAGCAGGACGGGCTGCTCAAGATCATTTGCGCCTACCCCGAATCCACGGGTCTGGAAGATCACCTGCAGATCATCAAGACGGAGATCAGCCAGTTCAAGCCGTCGCGGATGGCGATCGACTCCCTCTCAGCCCTTGCGCGGGGTGTCAGCCACAACGCCTTCCGACAGTTCGTGATTGGGGTGACCGGCTACGCCAAGCAGGAGGAGATCGCCGGCTTCTTCACGAACACCTCCGAGGAGTTCATGGGTAGCCACTCGATCACCGACTCCCATATCTCCACCATCACCGACACGATCCTGCTGCTGCAGTACGTCGAGATTCGTGGGGAGATGGCTCGAGCCTTGAACGTGTTCAAGATGCGTGGCTCCTGGCACGACAAGGGCATCCGCGAATTCGTGATCACGGGCAATGGTCCGCAGATCAAGGATTCCTTCTCCAACTTCGAGCGGATCATTTCGGGTGTGCCCCATCGGGTGACCACCGATGAACGCAGCGAGTTGTCGCGCATCGCTCGCGGTGTGTCCACCGAGGACTGACCTAGAGCTCGACGCCCTCGGTGATGGCCTTGCGGCTGCGCCGTTCCGCCTGCAGTTGCAGCTCATCCTTGTCGGCTTCTGCAAGCGGAAGCTCGAACCAGAAGGTGGTGCCGATCTCGGGCTCGCTCACCATTTGCACTTGAGTACCGTGCTTCTCGAGGATGCCCCGCACGATCGAGAGGCCCAACCCGGTGCCCACTTCCGTGTGTACTGCATTTTCGACCCGGAAGAAGCGATCGAAGATGCGTTCCTGATCGGAGCTGCTGATCCCGCAGCCCGTGTCGGCGATCTCCACCCTCAGCTTGGGCAGTGGTGAGGTGAGGGCGCAGGTGGGTCCGTCACTTCCGGTGATTGCTGTCCCCTCCACCGAACAGGTGTCGGGCCAGGGATAGGCCCGCAGCGCCAGGGGGCCACCGGCGCGGCTGAACTTGAGGGCATTGCCCACAAGGTTGTCGAGCACCTGAAGCAGAAGGTCCCAGTTGCCCAGCACTTCGGGCAGTTCTTCGGGAGCATCCAGCACCAGTTCCACCTGGCGATCCTCGGCATTGAGCCGGTAGGTGCGAAGGGTCTGCTCCATGGCTGGGCGCATGCTGATCGGTTCGAACTGCACCGTTCGACCCGATTCCAGTCTGGAGAGATCCAGCACATCGTTCACCAGCCTGGTGAGCCGATCGGTTTCGTCGTTGGCGACCCCCAGGAACTCCTTCTGTTCATCGGGGCTGAGTTGGTCGCCGAGGTCGTGGAGGGTTTCGACGTAGCTCTTGATGTTGAACAGCGGCGTGCGCAGTTCATGGGAAACGTTGCTGATGAAACGGCTCTGGGCCGCATTCAGCTCCACCTCACGGGTGAGGTCTTGGATGGTGACGGCGATGCCTTTAAGGCTTTCGCCGCTGGCATCACGCACCGCCTGCAGAACGATCCGCAGCGTGCGGGCTGGTTCCCCCACACTGCATCGCAGGTCTTCGCTGTCTGCAGCGCCACCGAGCAACGCATCGAGGGGGCTGTGCAGCTCGATCGCCAGAAGTTCTGGTAGCTCTCCCACCAGCTCCTGTCCTTCGAGGCTGCGCCCTTCCCAGCGGAATAGGCGCCGCGCCGTGGGGTTGGCCAGCACGATTCGGCCTTCGGCATCCAGCAGCATCGCGCCATCCGCCATGGTGGCGATCAACGACTGCTGTTTCACCTGGGCGGCTGTGAGCTCTTCAATATTGGCTTCGTCATAGGCCTCGAGCTGGGAGGCCATGGCGTTGAACCCGGTGAGCAATTCCCCCAGTTCCCCACCCACCGGAAGATCCACCCGGGCGCCGAAGTTGCCGGAGGCGACGGAGCGCACCCCCCGCAGCAGTTCCTTCACCGGGCGGGTGATGGTGAGGGCATTGAACACCGCGCCCAGGATCACAAGCACCCAGATCGAGATGAACACCGCCACGGTCACCTCACGGGTGAGGGCCGCACTGGCCAGGGCGGTTTCGTTCGGGTTCACCCCGAGGCCGAGAACGCCGTAGTACTGCCCCCCCCGGATCAGTGGGACGAAGACATCGGTGACGGCTCCCTGGGGTGTGAGGTGTTGGCGGACCAGGGGGTTCTGGGGGCGTCGACGCAGCTCGTCGGGCAGTTCCAGGCGTCGGTTGAGGCGGAGTTCACCATCGCCACTGCTGGGGGTGGCACTGATGGGGATCCCCAGATAGACGACGCCTTCGGGATCGGCGAAAAAGATGTAGCGAACGCTGCGGCTGGAGCGCCAGAACTTTTCGGCGACGTTGGCCAGCTCCCTGTCCTGTCCCTGCGCCACCAGCTCGGTCACGTTCCCAGCCAGCAGCAAGCCAAGATCCCGGGCGTAGCGCGTGTCGTTCATCACGGCATCGCGCTGAATGCCGTTCAGCGCGAAGAAGGTGATGCCCGTCATCATCAGGCTCACCACCAGGGTGGCAATCGCCAGCAGCTTGGTCTGGAGGGTGAATTCCGCCCACCAGGCGTTGATGCGATCCCACAGGTTCTGGTCTTCCCCCGGGGGTTTGCCATTGGGGGGAAGGGCCCAATCAGCGATTGCTGCTCCGCTGCCGCTGGTCATCCTCCAGAGCGCACCTGATGGCCGATGTCTCGACGGTAGGTGATTCCGGCGTAATCCAGCTGATTGAGGCCGTTGTAGGCCCCGGCAAAGGCTGCATCGAAGTCATCGCCCTGGGCGACAACGGCCAGCACCCGGCCCCCTGCGGTGAGCAGTTCGCCGGAGCTGTCGCGGCGGGTGCCGGCGTGAAACAGCTGGTGGTCGGGGCTGGGGGCGAGGTCGATACGGATCGCATCGCCCTTGCGGGGAGCCTCCGGGTAGCCCTCTGCGGCCGCCACAACGCAGGCACTGCAGCGTCCGGCAATGCTCAGTTGCGGGGCCAGATCCAGCCGGCCCAGAGCACAGGCCTGCAGCACGGCGCCGATCTCAGGGCCGAGCAGAGGCATCAACGTCTGGCATTCGGGATCGCCGAAACGACAGTTGAACTCGATCACCTGGGGGCCATCGGTCGTGATCATCAGGCCGGCATAGATCACGCCGCGATAGTCGATACCGCGTTGGCGCAGGGCCTTGAGGGTGGGCTCGAGCACGATGCGGCGCACCTCTTCGAGGCCCTCGGCATCCAGCAGCGGGGCGGGGGCATAGGCGCCCATGCCGCCGGTGTTGGGACCACGATCGCCGTCCTTGAGCCGTTTGTGGTCCTGCGCCGGTGGTAACAGCACCATTCGCTCTCCATCGCAGAGGGCGAACACCGACACTTCAGGACCCTCCATCCGCTCCTCCAGCACCAGCTGGGAGCCCGCAGCACCGAAACGCCCTTCAAAGGCTTCGCGGATGGCGGTTTCCGATTCCTCCACGCTGTCCGCCACCGTCACGCCCTTGCCGGCGGCCAAGCCATCGGCTTTGACCACCAGAGGACGTTGCACCTCACGCAACACAGCCAGCGCTTCGGCCTCGCTGGTCACTGCCCAGTGGCCAGCCGTGGGGACCCCCGCCTCCTGCATCAGCTGCTTCGCCCAGGCCTTGCTGGCCTCCAGTTGTGCGCCCTCTGCCCCCGGGCCGAACACGGCAAACCCGGCATCACGCAGGGCATCGGCGACGCCAGCGGCCAGCGGCGCTTCCGGGCCCACCACCACCAGGTCGACGGCGTTCTGCTGGCAGAGCGCAATCAACCCGGCACGATCGGTTTCGGCCACGGCCATTGCACTGCCTTCAGCGCCGCCGTTGCCGGGAGTGATCCAGATCGTTTCCAGGCCGGGACAACGGCCCAGGGCCCAGGCCAGGGCCTGTTCCCTGCCGCCGCCACCGACGACGAGGGCACGTTGGAGAGCGGGCAGCGTGTTGGGACGGGTGGACGAGATGGCCATGGTTGCGGAAGGAACGGTTTGGGCCTCGTAGGTTTTCCTTTGTAGACCGCAGCCCGCCATGGGGACCCCCCTTTTCCCCTTCGCCCTCACCCTGTTGGCTGCTGTTACGGCAGCTCCTGCTCCGCAGGTGATGCGCGAGGAACGCTTTCAGACCGCTCTCGCTGAGATGGATGTGTCTGCAGCGCAGCAGGCCTGTCTGGACCCGTCCATCGCTGATTCCGATCGCCGTCGTCAGGCCTTGCGCGATCGGCTTTTGGCGCTGCATCCCGTCATCGATGCGTTGGACGTGGTGCTGGCCAACGCGGAAGCGCTGATGAGCTGTGGTGCGCCCGAAGCCGCGGCAGTGGTGCTCAATCGCTATCTCCCCAAAGCTGGCGATGAACGGCGGCAGTGGCTGTTGCTGCGCTGGCGTGCAGCAGCAGCGGCTCTGGATTACCGCCAGGCGGCCTTGGCGCTGCGCCGTTTGGTGGATGGCAACCTGGCTGCTCTGGACGCACCACTGTTCCCTGATAAGCCGTTGCCGGATCAGGTCAATGGACTTGATCAATTGGCGCTGCATGAGGCGGCTCTGGGTCGCAACTCCGTGGCTGTCGAGGTTCAGCTGCTGGGGGATCTGAGCGGTGTGCAGGGGGCCAGGCGAATGGCGCGGGCGGCCCAATGGCTCGATGCCGATCAGTTCGAGCAAGCGGATCAACTGCTGGAAACCGCTCTGGATCAGGCGGCGGCAGCGGAAGCCTGGGGATTGGCCATGGATCTGTTGCATCAACAGAAGCAATTGCAGCTGGCGGCTGGGGGCGATGCTGAGCGGCCGCGGCAGCGGATGGAGCGGCTGGCCACTGTTCTCAACGACCGCTACGCGCTCCAGCAATTGCAGCCTGAGGCCGAGCCTGATCCCCTGCTGCGTTCACCGCGGGATCCCGGAGGCCATGCTGATGTAAGACCATCAGCCGTTGCACCGTCGCCATGACGCCTGACCACGGAGAGCTGCTGTACGAAGGCAAGGCCAAGCGGGTTTTCGCGAGTGCGGATCCCGACCGGGTGCTGGTGGAGTTCAAAAATGACGCCACGGCCTTTAATGCTCAGAAGAAAGCTCAGCTGGACGACAAAGGTCGGCTGAACTGTCAGATCTCAGCACGGTTGTTCGAGCTGCTGGAACGCGAAGGGGTGCCAACCCACTACTGCGGACTGGCGGGGGAGACTTGGATGTTGGTGCGACGGGTGGAGATCATTCCCCTGGAGGTGGTGCTGCGTAACACCGCCACCGGATCGCTGTGCCGGCAGACGCCGATTGCCGAGGGCACAGCCATCGATCCAGCCCTCTTGGATCTCTATTACAAGGACGATGCCCTGGGCGATCCACTGCTGACTGAAGCCCGCGTGCAGTTGTTGGGGGTGGCTGACCCTGCGCGACTGTCAGCGATTGAACAACTGGCTCGCCGTGTGAATGCGGTGCTGCTGCCATTTTTTGAAGGGATTGATCTTCAGCTGGTGGATTTCAAGCTGGAGTTGGGGCTGGCATCCGACGGAACACTTCTGCTCGCCGACGAGATCAGCCCTGACACCTGCAGGCTCTGGGACCGAGGCAACAGCAACGCAGAGGACCGAATTTTGGATAAGGACCGCTTCCGCAAGGATCTCGGGGGGGTGATGGAGGCCTACGGGGAGGTCCTCAAACGGGTCCAAGGCACCTGCCCCAACCCCCGCAACTGCCTGTAAGGTCAGCGCACCTTTTTGTGGCTTCGGCCCAACCTGCGTCTCGATGACCCGCCGTTCGTCTCGCCGCTCCTCGGTTGCTGTTCGTCGCACGGTGTTGGGTCTGATGTTGGGGATCCCCCTGATCGCGCCTCCCGTGATGGCCCAAGAGGCCACGCCTGCGGATCAATCCGTTGAAGAGTCGGTCACTGAAACCGAGACCGTTGCGGTGGAAGAGACCGTGGTGGAACAGCCTCAGGTGCTGATTTCCGAGGTGTTGATTGAAGGTATTGAGGGCCACCCGGAAGAAGAACGCCTTCAGATCTCCACCTACGACGCCATGCAGGTGCGTCCGGGGATGCGTGTCACCCGGGAAGAGCTGCAGAACGACCTGAATGGCATTCAGGCCACGGGCTGGTTCTCGAATGTGCGGATCGTTCCCCAGAACGGACCACTGGGAGTTCAGGTTGTTGTTCAGGTTGAGCCCTTCCCACCGCTGAGCGCTGTGGAGATCAGTGGCGACGATGAGGATCTGCTCTCGGATGCGCTCGTTGAGGAAACGTTTGCCTCCGATTACGGCCGCACGCTCAATCTCAACGATCTGCAGCAGCGGATGAAGTCCCTGCAGGGTTCGGTGGCCGATCAGGGTTACGCCCTGGCTCGGGTGTCCGGTCCGGAACGGGTCAGCCCTGAGGGTGTGGTCACGTTGAAATTGCTCCAGGGCAGCGTCTCTGGCGTTGAGGTCAAATTCCTCACCAAGGAGGGTGACGACACGGATGAGAACGGCAATCCCATTCGCGGCAAGACCAAAGAGTGGGTGATCACCCGGGAGGTCTCGATTCAGCCCGGCGATCCGTTCAATCGCAACCAGCTGGAGCGGGACATCAAACGGTTGTATGGCACCCAGCTCTTCAGTGATGTGAAGGTGACCCTGCGGCCTGTGCCGGAGCAGCCCGGCGATGTGGTGATTGTGCTGGGCATCGTTGAGCAGTCCACAGGTCAACTGTCCGGTGGTCTCGGCTACAGCCAGAGCCAGGGTGTGTTTGGCCAGGTGCAGTTGCAGGAAAGCAATCTCCTCGGCCGAGCCTGGAATCTGGGCACCAACATCACCTACGGCCAGTACGGCGGACTGGCCAACCTCAACTTCTCGGATCCCTGGATTTACGGCGATAAGCACCGCACCAGCTTCCGCACCTCTGTGTTCTTGAGCCAGCAGGTGCCCCAGGTCTTCCAAAGCCAAGACAACGGCAACATCCGCACGGCCAAGGACTACGCCGACAACGGCTCAAAGAAGGCCTATGAAACCGGCCGGAATTATGGGTTCACCGACGGAGATAAGGCGCCGGGCGATGTCAACAAGGCAGACAGCGAGTATCCCAACCGCAGCTGGTTCGACTACGAGGGCGACACGGTGGTGCTGCGCAAGGTCGGCGGCAATTTCTCCTTCTCCCGGCCCCTCAACGGTGGTGATCCGTACAAGGACAGCAAGTGGAATGTGCTGGCCGGTATGTCCTTCGCTGAAGTGCGGCCGATCAACTTTGCCGGTGATACAAGGCCCTACGGCGTTTCAAACAACAAGTTGCGCAAGGGCAAAGTCGACAACGACGACGTCATTTGCGTGTCGTACAACTGCGCCGACACCAACACCTTGGTGGGGATGCGTTTCGCCACCACCTACAACAACTTCAACAATCCGCGCAATCCCACCAGCGGCAACTTCTTCACCGCTGGAACCGAGCAATTCCTCGGCATCAACAACGATTCACCCACCTTCAATCGTCTGAGAGCCAGCTACACCCAGTTCTTCCCGGTGGACTGGCTGAAGCTTCATAAGGGTTGCCGTCCCAAGCCCGGTGAGCAGGCCGATTGCCCGCAGGCCATCGGTGTGCAGCTCAAGGGTGGCGCCATCATGGGTGAAGCGCCCCCGTATGAGGCGTTCTGCATGGGTGGATCCAACTCGATTCGGGGTTGGTACGACTGCGATCTTGCTGTTTCCAAGGCCTTCACCGAGCTCACGATCGAGTACCGCTTCCCGCTGATCAGCATCTTCTCTGGAGAGGTGTTCATGGATGCTGGCACCGATTTCGGCACCCAAAAGGATGTGCCGGGCAAGCCTGGTTTGCTGCTGGGCAAGGACGGCTCCGGTGTCTCCATCGGTACCGGTGTGATCGTCACCACGCCTGTTGGCCCGATCCGCGTCGAGGTGGCCACCAAAGACTTCACCTCTGATTACCGCTTCAATCTGGGCGTGGGCTGGAAGTTCTAGTGACCATCTGGCCTCAGGACTACTCCGCTGCCTGGACCCTGGCGGCGGAGACATCACGCTCTGGCGTCGGCCTTCACAGTGGAGCTGAGGCCACAGTGGAGCTACGGCCGACCGATCAGCCGGGGTTCCACATGCGCTTGCCCGGGATGGAGCAACCGATCCAGCTTCGGCCTGATCAGGTTCGCGACAGCCAGTTGTGCACCACGCTGGACCTGGGCTCCAGCAAGGTGGCCACCGTTGAACATCTGCTGGCGGCCCTCGCCGGTTGTGGGCTCAGTCATGTGGAGATTGGCCTCAGTGGCCATGAAGTTCCCCTGCTTGATGGCTCAGCCCTGGGTTGGGTGGAGGCCATCGCCGCCGCTGGTTTGGCCCCTGCCGCGACCCCAAGGCCGGAGTCACCTCGGTTGGAACAACCGCTGCTGCGCACCCGCGGCAACAGTGTGATCACGGCCACCCCGGCCGACCGTTTTGGCGTGGTGGGCATCATCGATTTTCCGCAGGCGGCCATCGGCCGTCAACACTTCGCTTTGGAGCTCACGCCCCAGCGGTTCGTGGATGAGATCGCTCCGGCACGCACCTTCGGTTTCCGGGAGCAGGTGGAGCAGCTGCGTGCTGCCGGTTTGATCCAGGGCGGTGCGCTGGACAATGCCCTGGTGTGTGACGGTGATCAGTGGATGAATCCGCCGCTGAGGTTCGAGGATGAACCGGTGCGCCATAAGCTCTTGGACCTAATCGGCGACCTGGCCCTCGTCGGTTTTCCCCAGGCACAGGTTCTTGTGTACAAGGGATCCCATGGTCTTCACACCGATCTCGCAGCCGCTTTGTGACTGAATCCACCACCCCAGATGTCGTGCTCACCAGCGAGCAGATCGCCGGTTTGCTTCCGCACCGTTACCCCTTCGCTCTGGTGGATCGGGTCATTGCCCATGAGCCTGGGGTGTCGGCCACGGCGATCAAGAATGTGACCATGAATGAGCCCCAATTCCAGGGGCATTTCCCCGAGCGTCCGCTGATGCCAGGGGTGCTGATTGTCGAGGCGATGGCGCAGGTGGGTGGTCTGATCGTCACCCAGATGCCCGATCTGCCGAAGGGTCTGTTCGTTTTCGCCGGCATTGACGGGGTACGCTTCCGGCGACCTGTGGTTCCTGGAGATCAGCTGGTGATCCGCTGTGAACTGCTCAGTCTCAAGCGCAAGCGCTTTGGCAAGGTCAAAGCGGAGGCCACGGTGGACGGTAACCTGGCCTGCTCCGGTGAACTGATGTTCTCCCTGGTGGACTGAGCGCGATGTCGCAGCAAACGGCGTCCCAGCAGATCCACCCCACAGCAGTGGTGGACACGAAGGCCGAGCTGGCCGATGGGGTCGTGATCGGCCCTGGTGCCGTTGTCGGCCCCAAGGTGGTGATCGGAGAGAACACCTGGATCGGGCCCCATGCCGTGTTGGACGGTCGCTTGACCCTGGGGCGTGACAACAGGGTGTTCCCGGGGGCCTGCCTGGGCCTTCCACCGCAGGATCTCAAGTACCGCGGTGCCGACACAGAGGTGTTGATCGGCGATGGAAACACGCTGCGGGAATGCGTGACGATCAACCGCGCCACCGAAGAGGGCGAGGTCACCCGCATCGGCAACGGCAACCTGCTGATGGCTTATTGCCATCTCGGCCACAACTGTGAGCTGGGCAACAACATCGTGATGTCCAATGCCATTCAGGTGGCGGGCCACGTGGTGATCGAAGACCGTGCGGTGATCGGTGGTTGTCTGGGAATTCACCAGTTCGTCCACATCGGTGGGATGGCGATGGTGGGCGGGATGACCCGCGTCGATCGGGACGTTCCCCCCTATTGCCTGGTGGAAGGCCATCCGGGTCGTGTGCGGGGGCTGAACCGAGTGGGGCTGCGGCGCAGTGGCATGGCCGCCAATCACGATGGCGCTGAACTCAAGCAGCTGCAGGAGATCTGGACGCTGATGTATCGCACCGACCTGGTGATTGCCGATGCCCTCCAGCAGGCCCGCAGCCAGGCGTTGTTGCCGGCCGCCGAGCACTTCTGCCGGTTCCTTGAAGCTTCCACTGGTCAGGGCCGACGGGGCCCGATGCCGGCGCAGGGCCGCTGATGGTTCGGCTGCTGATCAGCACCGGAGAGGTCTCCGGTGATCTGCAGGGCAGCCTGTTGATTCGCGCTCTGCGGGCGGAGGCGGATCGGCGGGGACTGGAGCTTGAGCTGCTGGCCCTGGGTGGGCCGCGCATGGAGGCGGCGGGGGCTGCCTTGATCGCCGATACCGCACCGATGGGGGCGATCGGCCTGTGGGAGGCCGTGCCGTTGATTCTTCCCACGCTGCGGCTGCAGGCCCGGGTGGATGCATTGTTGGAGCAACGGCCCCTCGACGGGGTGGTGCTAATCGATTACGTCGGGGCCAATGTGCGGCTGGGTACACGGCTGCGTCGGCAGCGTCCCGATCTGCCGATCACCTATTACATCGCTCCCCAGGAGTGGGCTTGGCGCTTTGGCGATGGCAGCACCACCCGTCTGCTGGGCTTCACCGACAAGATCCTGGCGATTTTTCCGGCGGAGGCCGAGTTCTATGCCGCCCGCGGTGCGGATGTGAGCTGGGTGGGCCATCCCTTGCTGGACAGTTTCCAGAACCTGCCCGATCGCGCCAGCTCCCGTCGCCAGTTGGGCTTGGACCCTGAGGCGCCGGTGCTGTTGCTGTTACCTGCCTCGCGGCCCCAGGAGCTGCTCTACCTGATGCCACCGTTGGCCCAGGCGGCGGCCCTGCTGCAAAAGCGTCACCCTGATCTTCAGGTGCTGTTGCCCGCTGGGCTTGCGGAGTTCGAAGAGCCCCTGGCTGCCGCGCTGCAGGAGGCCGGAGTGCGCCATGCCCGGGTGATTCCGGCCGCTGAAGCGGATGCGCTGAAGACCACTTTCTGTGCAGCGGCGGATCTGGCCCTGGGTAAATCGGGCACGGTGAATCTGGAACTGGCCCTGCAAGGGGTCCCGCAGGTGGTGGGATACCGGGTGAGCCGCCTGACGGCTTGGGTTGCCCGGCATCTGTTGCGGTTCCAGGTGGACCACATTTCGCCGGTGAATCTGTTGCTCAAGCAGCGCTTGGTACCGGAATTGCTGCAGGACGAACTCACAGCCGAAGCCCTGGTGGAGAGAGCGCTTCCCCTGCTGACTGCGACACCGGAGCGGCAGGCCATGCTGGATGGGTATGCGCGGCTGCGGGCCACCCTGGGGGCTCCCGGCGTGACCGAGCGGGCGGCCAAGGCCATTTTTGATCAGGTGATCGGATGAAACGAACGTTGCTGCTGCTGGTCACCTGCTTGATGCTGTTCTGCTGGCCCCAGCGCGCCATGGCTGAGCTGGAGACGGCGGTCTTTGCCGGTGGCTGCTTCTGGTGCATGGAGCATGACCTCGAGGATCTGCCCGGTGTGCGTGACGCCGTCAGCGGCTACAGCGGCGGGCATGTGGAGCGCCCCACTTACCGGCAAGTCAGCAGTGAGACCACCGGCCATCAGGAAGCGGTGCAGGTGCGTTTTGATCCTGAGCAGATCAGTTATGCCGAGCTGCTGCGCAGCTACTGGCGCAATGTGGATCCCCTCGATGGTGGTGGGCAGTTCTGCGACCGCGGCGACTCCTATCGGCCGGTGATCTTCACGGCCGATGAAGCTCAGGTTCAGGCCGCTGAGGCCAGTGCCGATGCGGCGGCCCGTGAGCTGGGTCAACCGCGTTCTGCCTTGAAGGTGGAGCTGAGGGAGGCGGCTCGGTTCTGGCCTGCCGAGGGCTATCACCAGAACTACGCGGAGAACAATGCCGTTAAGTACAACTTCTACCGGTTCAGTTGTGGTCGCGATCGTCGCCTGGATGCGGTTTGGGGTGACAGCGCTCGCTCCGGTGACTCCTGGGGGAGATAGAGCTCAGTTCCAGTGGCTCAAGGCCTCAGCCGCCCAACGCCATAACCGAGCAACAGGCCAACAGCTCCTCCGATGGAACCAGCCGTCAGTTGCATGCGTTGAGTCGGGCTAAGCCGGCCTGCGAACACCAGCACTGCTGCAACAACGAAGAGCAGCAGTGCTGTGACCAGCACGGCATCCAGGGATCTGTTGCCTGACTTCCCACCCTGACCACCACCACGCTTCACGGCTGGTTTCCCTCCAGGCGGGTTGTTCGCATCCAGCTCACACTCAATGCGGTTGATCTCTTGTTCTGCCGGGATGCGGTCCATCCCTCAAGAATGACAGCCTCAATCCTCCGAAGCACGCCCGTGGGCGCGAGCACGGGCGCTCAGCCAGATGATCACCCGCGTGATCGCCCACGCGAGTACGACACCCAACAGGATCGAGAGCAGTGACGCCACGGCACAGCACTTGGGGACACCGGCCGGTGCCGGATGCCTCTCAATATGCCGACCTGATCAAGGAGTGCCAGAGGACTGTTGTGATCAGTCGCTTGCTTTCGCGTCC
>JADHMX010000036.1 GCA_016779825.1 Synechococcus sp. BS301-5m-G53
TCGCTCGCCCTTCTCAACATTCGACCAAGGCTCTGAGGAGAGGCTCGGCACCCCAGCGAATGGGGTCTGTGCAGGGCAGACCGAGCGTTTGACGGATCCGGTCCACCTCCGCCTGGGCCTGATCCTCTTCGAGGCGTGCGGTGTTGAGGGCGACGGCAGCCACCTTGGCTGAAGAGCCTGCAGCGTCAGGCCGTGCCCAGCTCACCAAGGCTTCTGTGGTGGCCACCAAGGCCTCAAGGCTTGGGAGAGGAATCTGAGGCAGCCGATCAATGCTCTGCTGACCGGCCCGATGAACCAGCAAGAGAGCGGTCGGCTGGGTTCCCCGTAGCAGGGGCAGGGTGGCTGTGGACGCGGGGTGACAGAGCGACCCCTGCCCTTCCACCAGGACGAGGCCCTGCTCCGGCAGACCATCCGCCGCCTTCAGCACCGCTGCCTCAATCGCACCCGCGGCGTAATCAACGCGGACAGCATCTAAGGCAACCCCTTCACCACTGATCAGGATTCCCGCCTGCCCCGTCCCGACAAAGCGAGCGGGAATCCCGGAGCGCTGAGCCGCTTCCAGCAGGGATAGGCATGCGCTCATCTTGCCCACCGCCATATCGGTCCCAATCGCCAAAAGGCGTTGGCAGGGGAGCGCTGCAGCCCGTGCCTGGCCAACGCTGAGACCCTCCGGCTCTCGGCGTAGATCCCAGATCCAGCGGTCGGGCCAGCGGGCGTCCGCCAGCTCCGGATCATCAGCCAGGCGGGTGTGGAGACCGCTGGCAAGGTGAAGACCTGCGCGCAATGCCGCCAAGGCGTCTTGGCGGACAGGGTCCGGCAGCAGCCCCCCCGAGGGAGCCAGGCCAACCACGGCTACCTCCGGTTTGTAGGGCAGCGCGGCGGCCATATCCGCCACCACCGGCACGTCACGCTCGATGCCTGTGATCTGCTGCAAGGGCTGACCGGCATGGTCGGGATCAATCACCGCGACGATCGGTCCGGCACGGTGGCGGAGCATGGCCAGACCGGTCTTGCCGGTGAGACTGGCCAAACCGCCGTGTTGGAGCAGCACCAACCGCATCTCCCGAAATCCCGGCGGCGCCTGAATCCCGCTCATAACGCTGCGGTGCCTCCTGCCTGGCGGATCCCCAATCCAGCCACCGCCGAAGGTCGCAAACGATCGTCCTGCAACTCAAGGCCAACAAAGGGGTCATCCACCAAGTTGAGATGGCTGTCGAGATCCGGCCATCGGATCAGGGGCAGCAACTGGGCCGCTGCACCGTTCAACAAGGAGCTGTCGGAATAACAGCCCACCATCAGATCCAGCCCCTTCCGCTGCGCCACTTGGGCCATCAGCAGGGCCTGACTGAGCCCCCCGGTCTTCAGAAGCTTGAGATTCACGCCATCCACCACTGAAGCCAGGCGCAGCAGATCCTGCAGATCCCAGCAACTTTCATCCGCCACCAGGGCCATTGGACAGTGCGGATGCAGTGCAGCAAATCCCGCTGTGTCCCGACCTGGGTCCAGATCAGGGGCCAAGGGTTGCTCCAGCAGCACCACCCGGTGCGCGGCAAGGGGCTCCAGCATTCGCCTGGCTTGATCCAGGGTCCATCCCCCGTTGGCATCCACCTGCAATTCGATCGCCACGCCCTGCCGCTGGGATCGGTCCGTGATGGCCTTGGCCACAGCCTCCAGCAAGCTCAGGTCGTGGTCCAGCCCATCAGGGCTGCCCAGCTTGAGCTTCACCCGCGTCGCCGGCAGCTGCGTCCACCAGCGGTCCAGACGATCCAACACCGCAGCCACAGAAGCCAATCCCAGGGTGACGCTGATGGCCACACCCTCGGCTGCATCCAACCCCCAGAGCCGCCACAACGGGTGGCCAAGCCGTTGCCCATACCAATCCCACAAGGCCAGGTCGATGGCACAACGGGCCGGCGGACTCAGGAGCGCCAGCAGGGGCTCGAACCGTTGCGGAAGGTCGGGATCCAAAGCGTCGAGTTGCGGCAACAACGCCAGCAGCTCCTGTTCCACAGCCTCAAGGGAAAAGGCCCGATGACCAGTCTCAAATCCACCGGTCTCGCCGCGGCCGATCAACCCATCCCGTTCCAGCCTGAGCTCGAGTCGAACCACGGATGCTGTGGTGCCCCGGCTGATCGTGAGGGGCACGGCCTTGGTGAGCGAAAACCGCCTGAGGGCCCAGCCCATTGCTATCCGGCCGTCAATCTCCAAACTGACACAACACCCCGGTAGCTCAAACTGAGATGGCTTGAGCCAGAGACTTGGTCGCCTCCGCCCCCCTCTCCACTGACGCCGCTGCCAATCTCCAGAGGGGCAGCTACTGGATCACCACCTTCGGCTGCCAGATGAACAAGGCGGATTCCGAACGAATGGCCGGAATCCTTGAAGCGATGGGCTACCGGGAGGCGTCAGCCGAACTGGATGCCGACCTGGTGCTCTACAACACCTGCACGATCCGGGATAACGCCGAACAGAAGGTTTACAGCTACCTCGGCCGACAGGCCCAGCGGAAGCGCACCAACCCCAACCTCACTCTGGTGGTGGCCGGCTGTGTCGCGCAACAGGAGGGCGAATCACTGCTCCGCCGGGTGCCGGAACTGGATCTGGTGATGGGGCCGCAGCACGCCAATCGGCTGGAAACCCTGCTGCTTCAAGTGGACAGCGGCCAACAGGTGGTGGCCACCGAGGACCACCACATTCTTGAAGACATCACCACGGCCCGCCGGGACAGCACCATCTGCGGCTGGGTGAACGTGATCTACGGCTGCAATGAGCGTTGCACCTACTGCGTGGTGCCTTCGGTGCGCGGCAAAGAACAATCGCGTCTGCCCCAGGCGATCAAGCTGGAGATGGAGGGGCTCGCCGCCCAGGGCTACAAGGAAATCACCCTGCTGGGCCAAAACATCGATGCCTACGGACGGGATCTGCCGGGCATCACCCCGGAGGGTCGCCGCCAACACACCCTCACCGACCTGCTTCATCACGTTCATGACGTAGACGGGATTGAACGGATCCGTTTTGCCACCAGCCATCCGCGCTACTTCACCGAGCGGTTGATCGATGCCTGTGCCGACCTTCCCAAGCTCTGTGAACACTTCCACATTCCGTTTCAGAGCGGGGACAATGACGTTCTTCAGGCCATGGCCCGGGGTTACACCGTTGAGCGCTATCGGCGGATCATCGACCGCATCCGTGAGCGCATGCCCGATGCCTCTCTCAGCGCCGATGTGATCGTGGCCTTCCCCGGCGAAACCGATACGCAGTTCCGCCGGACCCTCGATTTGATCGAGGAGATCGGTTTCGACCAAGTGAACACGGCGGCCTATTCGCCCCGGCCCAACACCCCTGCCGCTGACTGGGACAACCAGCTGCCGGAAGAGGTGAAGGTGGAACGACTACGCGAAATCAATGCCTTGGTGGAACGCTGCGCTCGCCAAGCCAATGCGCGCTACGAGGGCCGCACCGAAGAAGTGCTTGCTGAGGGCATCAATCCCAAGGACCCATCCCAACTGATGGGGCGCACCCGGACCAATCGGCTGACCTTCTTCAGCGCCACTGGATCGGATGGTCACGCTTACAAGGCCGGTGATCTCGTGCCCGTGCGCATCGATGCGGTGCGCTCCTTTTCATTGAGCGGTACCCCCCTGCCCCGCTGAGCACAACGCTGATACCTTTGGCGCTCCCACTGCTTCGGGGTCGCAGCATCCATGCCGTCCAGTCCCATCACGGTCGGGCTCGTCTTTGGAGGCCGCTCTGGAGAGCACGACGTGTCGATCCGATCAGCGGCGACGGTCGTTCGCGGCCTGCGCAGCGGCGCCAACACTGAGCGCTACACCGTTCAGGCGATCTACATCGACCGTGATGGTCGCTGGTGGGGAACGGATCTGGCCGAGGCGACCCTGGCCGCCGAGAGCGCACCGGAGCTCACCCCGCCATTACCGCCCGCTGGATTCCAAGGGTTTCCAGAAGGCTGCGAGGCAGTCGATATTTGGTATCCGGTTCTGCATGGTCCCAATGGGGAGGACGGAACCATTCAGGGGTTGTTCCAGCTGACCGGCAAACCCTTTGTGGGTGCCGGCGTTTTGGGATCAGCCGTGAGCATGGACAAGCAGGCGATGAAATCCGCCTTCGCCAGCGCTGGGCTGACCCAGGTGCCCTATGTGTCACTTCACGCGTCCGAGCTCGAGGACGCCAACAGCCGATCCGCCCTCCTGGATCGGATTGAAGCGGACCTGAACTACCCCTGCTTCGTAAAACCCGCCAATCTCGGCTCCTCGGTGGGGATCAGCAAGGTGCGTTCGCGCCAGGAACTGGAAGCAGGCCTCGAGCAGGCCGCCGCGCTCGATCCAAGGCTGGTGGTGGAGCAGGGCGTCAATGCCAGAGAAGTGGAGTGCGCGGTACTGGGGGGCCAAACGCTGGAGGCATCCGTGGTTGGCGAGGTGCGTTTTGAGGCGGACTGGTACGACTACGAGACGAAGTACACCGCTGGGCGCAGCACCACGTTGATTCCAGCGCCCCTGCCGGATCAGGTCAGTGAAGGCATCCGTGCACAGGCCTTGCAAGCCTGTGCTGCCGTTGGCGTGCAAGGCATGGGCCGTGTTGATTTCTTCTACGACGACAACACCGATCAGCTCTGGATCAATGAAATCAACACCCTGCCTGGCTTCACATCCCAGAGCATGTTCCCAATGCTGTGGGCGGCCAGTGGCGTAACACTCGAACAGTTGGTGCACCAACTGATCCAAACAGCAGGAGAATGAACGCAGCGTCCTTCGCCTGACCCATGAGCCACGGACTGCTCTGGTTTCCTCTGCTGCTGGCCTTTGTGCTGCTGGCCTCGCTCGGATGGCTGGAACGGCGGCGCCAAAACCTCTTTCGTGCCTGGGCCGAAGGCTCGGAGCTGGCCAAACTCGACGGTTGCGGTGGCGCCCGTCTGAAAGACGGTGAACTGCATTGGAGCAGCTTCGAGGCGGGCAGCTTTCAGGATCAGGGCTCATTTGATGTCTGCAGGCTCGAGCTGGTGGAACTGATGTCGCTGGCCTCCGGCGATGCTCCCCTCACCGAAGAGTCCCAGGGGCGCTGTCGTCTGCGCCTGGTGGGGAAGGATTTGCAGATGGATGTTCCCTTCTCCGATGCCGACCGTGCTCGCAGCTGGGGTGAGCAATTGATGGCAAGGGCCCGATGCGACCTTTGATCCGGGTCTCGGCCAAGGACAAACCCTCCCAACGGCCCGTCTCCGCTCAGATGGCCCGCCGCCGGGAGTTGCGCTGGCAACAGCGCCAGACCCTGTTGCTTCAGTTCTGGCGGCTGGTGGTCATGCTGCTTCTTAGTGGCGGATTCACCTGGATCCTGCTGCGCCATGGCTGGACCCTGCGGGGCCCTGATGCGCTGATCCTGAGGGGCGGCACTGCCCTTGAAACAGACCAAGTCATCAAGGCGGCAAAGCTGCGCTTTCCCCAAGCTCTGCTGGAGATCAGCCCCAGGGCATTGGAACAACAGCTGATCAACACCCTGCCGGTGCGAAGTGCTCAAGTGGAGCGCCAGATGTTGCCGGCTCGCCTCATCGTCCGCCTCAAGCCTGAGATCCCCATCGCCAAAGCAGAGCGTCAGGGGCCGACCGGACGGGAACGGGGTCTTCTGAACGCTGAAGGCCAGTGGATCGCCTTGAGCGACGCATCTCCCAAGCCGCTAACCAACATCCTGGTGCGCGGTTGGAACGACCAGCAACGCGGACAGGTTGCCGTGCTTCTGCAACAACGGGATCGCTTCGAGGGAATGCTGAAAGCCGTGGTGCTTCACCCAGACGGCAACATCAGCCTGCTCACCACAAGCCTGGGTCGGATCGATCTCGGAGGAGAACCAGCCCTACTGAACACCCAGATCGAGACGATCGTTCACCTCAACAAGACGTTGCCACAGCACCTGCGTAAGGCCAAGCAGAGCAGTCTTGATCTCAGCAATCCCGACCGTCCGGAACTGCAACTGCCGACGCCCCCTGCCCCAAAAGATCTCAAGACGCCATCCTGAGAACACCACGTTGAAAATCTGGAGACCACAACCTCAGCACCTGGTTTGTGATCTGTTTAAGCCGAGCCCAGGCTTCAGAGACATAATGCATCGCAACCAAACGGTTCTGCCTCGACGATGGAGATGGTGAGCGGCTCAGGGTCTTATTCGGCAGCTGGAATCCAGCCCAGCCAATCCGCCCGCATCGAGGTCATCGGCGTTGGCGGGGGCGGCAGCAATGCCGTCAATCGCATGATCCTGAGTGATTTGGAGGGCGTGGGCTATCGCGTGCTCAACACTGATGCCCAGGCCCTGATCCAGTCGCAGGCCCAGCAGCGGCTGCAACTGGGGCAGACGCTGACTCGGGGCCTCGGCGCCGGCGGCAATCCCACCATCGGCCAGAAGGCAGCCGAGGAATCCCGCACTGATCTGCACGAGGCACTGCAAGGCTCCGATCTGGTGTTCATCGCCGCTGGCATGGGCGGTGGCACGGGAACGGGTGCCGCACCGGTGGTTGCCGAAGTGGCACGGGAAGTCGGAGCGCTCACCGTCGGCATCGTCACCAAGCCCTTCAGCTTCGAAGGCCGTCGTCGCATGCGTCAGGCCGATGAAGGCATCGCTCGATTGGCTGAACATGTGGACACCCTGATCGTGATCCCGAACGACCGCCTGCGGGAAGCCATCGGCGGAGCACCACTTCAAGAGGCTTTCCGCAGCGCTGATGACGTCTTGCGCATGGGCGTCAAGGGCATCAGCGACATCATCACTTGCCCCGGATTGGTGAACGTTGACTTCGCGGACGTTCGCTCCGTGATGACCGAAGCGGGCACGGCACTGCTGGGTATCGGAATCGGTTCCGGCCGCTCTCGCGCCGTGGAAGCAGCCCAAGCGGCGATCGCAAGCCCCCTGCTGGAAACCGAACGCATCGATGGGGCTAAAGGCTGTGTGATCAACATCAGCGGGGGTAAGGACATGACCCTGGAGGACATGACTACCGCTTCAGAGGTGATCTACGACGTCGTCGATCCGGAGGCAAACATCATCGTGGGCGCTGTGGTGGATGAAGCGCTCGAGGGCGAGATTCACGTCACGGTGATCGCCACAGGGTTCGAGAACAAGCAGCCCTACCGCAGCGATCGCAGCCGCTCCATGCCGGCCATGGCCACCCGATCGGAACCTGAAGAGAACGGTGCCCGCATCCCTGAGTTCCTGCGTCGCCGTCAGCAGCAGCAGGACAGCTCGGTCTGACCACTCATTGTGAAGGTGGTGACCCGGATTCCACGCCTGCCCTGAGCATCCCGTGTGGCTGCTACCTTCCGGTCCTGACCAGATTTGGGCGTCAGAGCCGCATGGGTCCGAGTCGGCCGAATGCTAGCAATGAGCCCCCGAGGGTTTTGAACCCGCATGCGTCCTTCTGATCTGACCCGCTTCAAGCAGAAGGGCCAATCCATCGCCGTGCTCACCGCATGGGACAGCCTGTCTGCAGCGCTGGCCGAAGCCGCTGGAGCGGATGTGGTGCTGATCGGCGATTCACTGGCCATGGTGGCGCTGGGTCATGCCACCACACTCCCCGTGAGCCTCGAGCAGATGCTGCATCACACCCAGGCCGTGGCCAGGGGACTGACAGCGATGCCGGCCGATCAACCGCTGCTGGTCTGTGATCTCCCGTTTCTCAGCTACCAATGCGGTGAAGACCGGGCTGTGGCAGCTGCAGGGCGACTGCTGAAGGAGTCAAGTGCTGCTGCGGTGAAGCTGGAAGGAGCGGAACCGGAGGTCGTCGCGGTGATCGACCGTCTGGTGCGCATGGGCATTCCTGTGATGGGGCATCTGGGTCTCACCCCACAGTCCGTGCATCGCCTGGGCTACCGCCGTCAGGCCACAGACACCATCAGCCAGGAGCGCCTGATCGATCAGGCGCGAACACTTGAGAGCAAGGGTTGCTTCTCCCTGGTGCTGGAGCATGTTCCAGCGGAGCTGGCGAGCCGGGTGCAACAGGCCTTGACCATCCCGGTGATCGGCATCGGAGCAGGTGATGGCTGCGACGGCCAAGTGCGCGTCACGGCAGACCTGCTAGGCCTCACCGCCAAACAACCTCCCTTCAGTCCAGCCCTCGTGAATGGCCGTCAACTGTTCATTGAGGCGTTGAAGGGGTGGGTCGACCAGACCCGGAACCACACTCTTCCCACCACAGAATCACCTCAATCAGCACCTGATTGCTGAGGGCCATGCCCTCGGGGTCGGTGAGGCACCAACGCCCTGCCCGCTGCTCCAGCCAACCGCGCTCAACGAACGGTTGCCAACGGCGCACCAACGCTTCTGCTTCCACCCCCTGCAGCCTCACCCCTTCCCGGCGCCGCAGACCCACCAGCAATTGATCATCCAGGGGAAGACCGGCTTCCGCGACGGTTTCATCCGGAGGGTTGTCGAGCCATGCCGCATAGGCAGCCCGCGTGCGTGGTCGCGCCAAGCGCACCCCCCAGGGTGCTGACGTCGCTCCCATGCCAAAGCCCCACCATCCGGCACCGCTCCAATAAACCCGGTTGTGACGGGAGGCATGTCCCGGACGGGCATGGTTGGAAATCTCGTAACGGCTGAGCCCTGCAGCAGCCAAACGATGCGTGGTCCGCTCCATCAGCGCCACGGCAAGGTCGTCATCCGGAAGCTTCAACATGCCAAGCGTGCGCTGGCGATCAAAAACCGTGCCCGGTTCCACCGAAAGGTCATAGATCGAGAGATGGGGCGCCTGGCTAGCAATGGCCTGATCCAGCTGCTCATCCCATCCAGCCAAGGTCTGGCCCGGCAGGTTCTGAATCAGATCGAGACTCCACGAACGGAGTGCTCCATCCCGCCAGGCCTGCACCAGCCAGTCGACCGCCGCATGGAGGTCGCGCTGACGATGGCGACGGCCCAGCTGTTCGAGCACCGCGTCATCAAAGCTCTGGCCCCCCAGGCTGATGCGATTCACTCCACGAGTCAGAACGGTGGACAGCTGCTCGCAATCAAAGGTGGCCGGATCCATTTCCAGGGTGATTTCCGCACCGGGTTGCAACCCGAACTTCTCCGCCAGTGCATTGAGCAATGCACCGATCTGATCCGGGCTCAACAGCGATGGCGTTCCCCCACCGATGTAGACCGTCGACAAGGGCGGACCGCTTGGGGCAGAGGCGATTTCCCGGTGCAGAAGGCTCAGATACTCACGGATCGAGCGACTACCCGGCCCCTGGTCGCCGCGAGCTTGATCCCCCAGGGGAACAACGGCGAAATCGCAGTAGTAACAGCGCCGGTGGCAGAAGGGAATGTGGAGGTAGGCGCTGCGGGGCGGGATGGGATAAGGCATGCTTTTGGCATCCGGATCGAGCTGCCACGACCTGAACCCATGGTGGATCCGCTCATCCTGCTTCTGTTTGTGGTCTCCGGTGCAGCGGCCGGATGGATGGGAATTCACTTGCTGCCCGATGGCCTGGTGAGTGCAACCACCAATGCTGAACAGCTGCGTCTCCAGCTCAGCGGGGCTGGTGGCGGAATTGGCTTAATTGCCGGCCTGGTGTTCAAAAAGCTGCGGGTGCGCCTGATGCAGCAGGTGCGCACCATGCCCACCGATCTGCTGGTGAGCAGGGCTGTCGGCCTGATCCTGGGGCTGCTGGTGGCCAACCTCCTGCTCCTGCCCATTCTGCTGCTTCCGTTCTCAGGAGGCATTGTTCTGCTCAAACCACTGCTGGCGGTGGTGAGCAACGTCTTTTTCGGAGTTCTGGGAAGCAACCTGGCAGAAGTGCATGGCCGCACGCTGCTGCGCCTGTTCAATCCAGCCAGCACGGAGGCACTGCTGGTGGCCGATGGGGTGCTGACCCCTGCCACCGCCAAGATCCTGGATACCAGTGTGATCATTGATGGTCGGATCCGCGGCATGCTCGCCTGCGGGTTGCTGGAAGGGCAGGTGATCGTTGCCGAATCAGTGATCAATGAGATGCAGCAGCTGTCGGATTCAACCAACATTGAGAAGCGGGCCAAAGGCCGGCGTGGCCTGAAGCTTCTGAAGGATCTGCGGGAGACCTACGGACGGCGCCTGGTGATCAACAGCACCCGTTACGACGGCAAGGGAACGGACGACCGACTGCTGCAGCTGGCTTCAGACACGGGCGGGACGCTGGTGACAGCCGACTTCAACCTGGCGCAGGTTGCCCAGGTGAAAGATCTGAAAGTGATGAATCTGAGTGAGCTGGTGATCGCCTTGCGACCAGAAGTGCAACCCGGCGACGAGCTGAAACTCAAGATCGTGCGTGAGGGGAAAGAGGAAAGCCAAGGCGTCGGCTACCTCGATGACGGAACGATGGTGGTGGTCAACGAGGCGAAATCACTGATCGGCCAACGCAAACCGGTGGTCGTGACCGGTGCCCTGCAAACACCAACCGGCCGCATGGTGTTTGCACGTCTGGACGAGAAAGATGCAACAACCGACACCAAGACTTCAAGCAAATCGAAAAGTCAGGGAAAACCGGCCAAAACCAGCAACCGCAAGCCCGCTGACCCCGGCTAGGCTCCCCCCACCGCGATGGTGGAGATGACAACTTCGGCCCCGTACTACGGCGACAGCGCCGCGATGCGCACACCACCTCCCGATCTTCCGTCACTCCTGCTCAAGGAACGGATCGTCTACCTGGGCTTGCCCCTGTTCTCTGACGACGACGCCAAGCGTCAGATGGGCATTGACGTGACTGAGCTGATCATTGCTCAGCTGCTTTATCTGGAATTCGACAACCCAGAGAAGCCGATTTACTTCTATATCAACTCAACCGGCACCAGCTGGTATTCGGGTGATGCCATCGGCTTTGAAACCGAAGCCTTCGCCATCTGCGACACCCTTCGCTACGTGAAACCCCCGGTGCACACCATCTGCATCGGCCAGGCCATGGGCACGGCAGCGGTGATCCTGTCAGCAGGAACCAAAGGCCAACGTGCCGCTCTGCCCCACTCCTCCATCGTTTTGCACCAGCCCCGCAGTGGCGCGCGCGGCCAGGCGACGGACATCCAGATCCGGGCCAAGGAAGTGCTGCACAACAAGCAGGCGATGCTCGAGATCCTCTCCAACAACACCGGACGTTCCGTGGAGGACCTGAGCAAGGACTCCGACCGAATGAGCTACCTGACCCCCCAACAAGCCGTTGAGTACGGACTGATCGACCGCGTGCTCAGCAGCCGCAAAGACCTTCCCGGCAATCCCCCTGTCTGACCAACAGCGTCAGATCCACCATTCCTGCACTTCTCTTCTCAACGTTCTGAACCATGCCGATCGGTACCCCCAGCGTTCCCTACCGCCTCCCCGGCAGCCAGATGGAGCGCTGGGTCGACATCTACACCCGTCTCGGGGTGGAGCGGATTCTTTTCCTCGGCTCTGAAGTCAATGACGGCATTGCCAACAGCTTGGTGGCCCAGATGCTCTACCTCGACTCGGAAGACAGCAGCAAGCCGATCTACCTGTACATCAACTCCCCCGGCGGCTCCGTCACCGCTGGATTGGCGATTTACGACACCATCCAGTACGTCAAAAGCGAGGTGGTCACCATCTGCGTCGGCCTTGCCGCATCCATGGGCGCCTTCCTCCTGGCGGCGGGCACCAAAGGCAAGCGGGTCGCCCTGCCCCACAGCCGGATCATGATTCACCAGCCCCTCGGCGGCACCAGCCGTCGCCAGGCCAGTGACATCGAAATCGAGGCACGGGAAATCCTGCGGATGAAGGAGATGCTCAACCGCTCCCTGGCCGACATGAGTGGCCAGAGCTTCGAGAAGATTGAGAAAGACACCGACAGGGACTACTTCCTCAGTGCCGAAGAAGCCAAGGAGTATGGCCTAATCGACCGCGTGATCTCCCATCCGAACGAGGCCTGAACGAAACGGGGCAGGCCGCTGCGTAAGCTCGTCCACTGCACTGTTGCGCAAGCCCGCCCCGGATGGCCCAGCTCTTCTACGACTCCGACGCCGATCTCGGTCTGCTGAACGGCAAGACCGTGGCCATCATTGGCTACGGCTCCCAGGGTCATGCCCACGCCCTGAACCTGAAGGATTCAGGGGTCAATGTGGTGGTGGGCCTCTACGACGGCAGCCGGTCAGCAGAAAAAGCCAAGGCCGACGGCCTTGAAGTGCTGAACGTGGCCGATGCCTCGGCCAAGGCCGACTGGATCATGGTCTTGCTGCCTGACGAATTCCAGAAGGACGTCTACGAGAAGGAAATCGCACCCCACCTGAGTGCCGGCAAGGTGCTCAGCTTCGCCCACGGCTTCAACATCCGCTTCGAACTGATCAAGCCCCCAGCTGATGTGGATGTTGTGATGATCGCCCCGAAGGGCCCTGGCCACACCGTGCGCTGGGAGTATCAGAACGGCCAGGGCGTCCCTGCCCTGTTTGCGATCGAACAGGACGCCTCCGGTAACGCCCGTGGGCTGGCAATGGCCTACGCGAAGGGGATCGGCGGTACCCGTGCCGGCATCCTGGAGACCAACTTCAAGGAAGAAACTGAAACCGACCTGTTCGGCGAGCAGGCTGTGCTTTGCGGTGGCCTCTCCGAGCTGGTGAAGGCCGGTTTCGAGACCCTGGTGGAAGCCGGTTACCAGCCCGAACTGGCTTACTTCGAATGCCTGCACGAAGTGAAGCTGATCGTGGATCTGATGGTGAAGGGAGGACTGACCTCCATGCGCGATTCGATCTCCAACACCGCGGAATACGGCGACTACGTCAGCGGCCCTCGTCTGATCACCGCCGACACCAAGGCCGAGATGAAGCGCGTTCTGGCGGACATCCAGGACGGCACGTTTGCCAAGAACTTCGTGGCTGAGTGCGAAGCCGGCAAGCCGGAAATGAAGAAGGTGCGCGATCGTGATTCCCAGCATCCGATCGAGACAGTGGGCAAGGGCCTGCGCTCGATGTTCAGCTGGCTGAAGGACGCCTGATCCAGCAATCGCTGAACACCCGGTGAGATCTGACTTCATCACTCACCGCCCCCCCCGCCCTGTTGCCCTGACGGCTCAGAGCGGGGATTTTTATTGGAGCCTGTGAACTCCCCTTCCATGACCTCAGAAGCGATGGGAGGCCTGCTGGTCCTGGGGGCTGCACTGCTCGATCAGCTGATCGGTGACCCGCGCCGGATGCTCCATCCGGTGGTGGTGATGGGATGGTTGATCCGGCAGTTGCGCTGTGGGATCGAGCGATGGGCTGGAGACCACCCGATGCAGCTGCGGATCGGCGGAGGCCTGATCACATTGATCGTGGTGATTGGGAGCGCCCTGACGGGCTGGTGCCTTGAGCGGCTGCTGTGGCTTCCCTCCCCATGGGGATGGCTCAGCATCCCGGTTCTGAGCCTTAGCCTCGCCAGCGCCCTGGCAGCCCGCAGCCTGAGGGATAGCGTTCTGGCGGTGCTGGATGCCCTGCCGTCATCCGCCGATGGCGACCTCAAACCATCCCGCCAGAAGCTGAGCTGGATCGTTGGACGCGACGTTCAGAGTCTGGATCGCGCGGGACTGCTCAGGGCCGCAGCTGAAACAGCCTCAGAGAATGCTGTGGATGGCGTGTTCGCACCGCTGTTCTGGATGGGGATCGGTGCCCTGCTGTGGATGGTCGTGCCCTCTGGCCCTGGTCCGCTGGCGCTGGCCTGGGGCTTCAAGGCCAGCAGCACGCTGGATTCCATGCTCGGCTACCGCAGCGGGCGCCTGCGCTGGCTGGGGACGGCGGGCGCACGCCTCGATGATTTGCTCACCTGGCTGCCCTGCCGTCTGGTCATGCTGACGCTGCCTCTGGTCTGCCCTCCCTGGACACTCTGGGGGCAACGGGTGCAAGCAGCAGAACAGGATGGGGCGGCAGATCCATCCCCTAATGCAGGACGTTCAGAGGCGATCTACGCCCACTGCATCGGAATCCAACTCGGCGGCGAAAACCGCTACGGAGAGCGCGTGGTGCAGAAACCTGTTCTTGGAGCTGGCCAACCAACCGCCAACGTGTCCCTAGTCAGAGCTGTTCTGAGTGCATCAAGCCGGCTTGAGCTGTTCTGGCTGAGTGCTCTTGTGATCATCCAATTGGCGATCATCACCTGAACACAACTCAGTAAGCACCGCGATCCATTGGCAGAAGCAACACACCAAAGGTGCGCAGGATGATCGCGAAATCGAGGCCGAAGGAACGACCACGGGCGTAGGCCAGATCAAGCTTGACGCGCTTCTTGTAGCTCAGGTTGTTCCTGCCACTCACTTGCCAGAGTCCGGTCAACCCAGGACGAACAGAAGCGACTTCGTCCATATAGGGGCCATAACGAACAAGTTCCTTATCAACAATTGGGCGTGGCCCCACAACGCTCATCTCCCCACGAAGAACGTTCAAGAACTGCGGCAGCTCGTCGAGGCTGGAGCGGCGGAGAAAACGGCCAATAGGCGTGATTCGAGGATCACGCTTCAGCTTGAAGTCACGCTCAAACTCGGCACGCAGCGAGGGATCCGCCTCCAAAACACGTGCCAGAACGTCATCCGCATCGGCCCGCATGGTGCGGAACTTGATGCAGCCAAAACGTAGATAGCTCCTGCCTACCCGACGCTGGACGTAAAACACAGGACCCGGCGAACTGAGCTTCACCAATCCCGCCAGAAGCAGCAACACCGGTGAACCGATGCTGAGTACAGCGAGAGAAAAAACAATGTCTCCAGTGCGCTTGAAGACTCGCCCCCAACGGTTCTGATGGCGAATAAGCGTGCCGGTCGATAGAACCGAGGGCGGCGCTGAGATCAGCGCAAGGTGGGGCTTGTACTTGCCCCGACGCGTTGCACGCCCTGCGGTCTGAATCAAGGATGGCCTGGAGGCCGAGGTCAAAGGCTCAACCTGGGACTCACCACACTCAACGTCACAGGCGGAGCCCTGGCATCTCCGCAGGGTCACTCGCTGCAACGGCACAGCTGCGTTGATGGGCGCTCCAAGCGTGTCGGAGAGCGGATTCAAAGCGCGCAGCGAAGGCTTCCGGCCGAAAACGCTCGGCCCACGCACGAATGGCTTGCGCATCGAGGGAACGCCAAAGACGTTCTTGCTCAAACCACTCCACGGCCTGCACCAACGACTGCACGGTTTGTTCCGGGAACAACACTCCAGTGGGCCCAGTTATCCCGGCAGCCGCACAACGCACGGTGTCCAACAAACCACCACGGCCCAAACCGATCACCGGCGCTCCGGACGCCATCGCTTCCACCGGAGCAATGCCGAAGTCTTCCAGGCCGGCATACACAAAGGCGCGACAACGAGCCATGAGCTCTTCGACCTGGTGCTGGGACTGGCGACCCAGCAAGGTGACCGTTGGACCTGCCAAGGCCTCCAATCGAGCCCGCTCTGGTCCATCCCCCACCACAAGAAGAGGTAAACCCAAACGGTTGAAGGCCTCCACCACCAGATCAACCCGCTTGTAAGGCACCAAACGGCACAGACAGAGATAGACGTCGTCTCGATCGGCGTTCCAGCGAAAGCGCTCCACCTGCACAGGGGGATGGATCACGCTGGCGTCGCGCCCCCAGTATTTGCGGATTCGACGGGCGGTGAAACGGGAGTTGGCGATGAGGTGATCCACCCGCTGAGCACTGAGTTGATCCCAGTGCCGAAGGGCATGCAACTGCCAGCGAATCAAGGGGCCGAGGCCACGCCGTGCCAAGGCCGAGCGGGATAGATAGGCATGCATCTGGTCCCAGGCGTAACGCACTGGGGTGTGCACGTAGCTGACATGCAATTGCTCTGGACTGGTGAGCACACCCTTGGCCACAAGATGGCTGCTGCTGATCACCAGTTCAGCGGCACAGAGATCAATTTGTTCAATGGCAAAGGGCAACAGCGGCAGGTACTGCTGCACATGGCTGCGCCCCCATGGCAGATGCTGGATTGGGCTGGTGTGAACGGAGCGGCCGTGCAACCAACTGCCCGGTCGTCTGGACTCCGCATCGATCAAGGCGGCCAACTGCGGCTCACGGCCGAGGTTTCGCAATAGGGAATCAACCTGTTCGACAACCTGCTCAGCGCCTCCGACCGAACGGGGTGAGAACCACTCATGAACCAGAGCGATGCGCTGTGGGAGGGGATCTG
>JADHMX010000037.1 GCA_016779825.1 Synechococcus sp. BS301-5m-G53
CGGCGTCTGATCACGAGATCAAGGTTGAGCTGAAGTTAGATGGAGACAATCTCTTGATTTCTGTGATTGATCAAGGCGTGGGCATCCCGAAGGAAGATCTCGACAAGGTTTTTGATCGCTTTTATCGTGCGTCAAATGCCGTAGATCAGCAGGGGTCCGGCTTGGGGCTGTCTGTGGTGAAGTTGCTGATGGACGCGATGGATGGCGAGATTTCCGTTGCCAGTGAGGTTGGCACCGGCACAACATTTGTATTAGCTTTCCCAACCTGTGTTCCTAGTCAGTTACTTGTAGCTACATGATTTTCTATCTCTTGCTTTGCGCCTTCATGGTGCCTGTGAATCTTTGGGCCGCGATCACACCGCATCTCCACAGTGAAATCAGCATGCGCATTTTGCATGCTGTGTCTACCGTTGTGCTTCTGCCAGTGTTACTTGCCTTGTGGCAGTCACGGCGTCTCGTCATTAAGGTTCTGGCTTCTGTTTATGCGGTTTTTCTAGTTGTGATGGTGGTTGTGAACGCCTGGATTACGGTGATGGGGATGGGCGTTGAAATGGGCTGGCTTGATCATATTTTTCTGGCTGTTGCCGCTGTATCTGTGATTCCGTTCTATTTGGTATTGCCTGAAGCTTCGGGCCGATCCAAGCCGGCTTCCTCTCTCTGAGCGGGGTATGCAGCTTCAGGGTTGTGATCCCTTGAGCTCCCTACTGGTGGCTCAAGGGTCTGCACAGGCAGCATCAGTTGCACCACGGTGCCTGGACGGTTCATCCCATCGGCTCCGCGATTCGGCAGGATGCACACGCTCCCATCCATCGCATTGGTGAGCGCCTGTACCACCGCAAGTCCTAAACCGGATCCATCCGTGTGGCTCACGCTGCGGAGCGTTTCAAGGCGCCGGAAACGATCGAAAATTGTCGCGAGATCGCTCTCGGGAATGCCTGGGCCCCAATCCATGAACAAGATTTCGAGCTGACCATCCCGCTCATGGGCGGTAATCAGGATGGGCGACTCCGCCGGGCAGAAGCGCAGGCTGTTCTCAAGCAGGTGATTGAGAATGCGGTTGAAGGCCAGCTGATCAAGCCGCAGTGTTAGAGCGGGATTGAGGTCGTCGAGGTTGAAGCTCACGCGATTGCGTACCTGCTGCTTCAGTTGCCGCGACCACCGCTCTAAGAAGGAGCCCAGGGATCGGGTTTCGAGAACCGGCCGGTAGCTGCCCACATCCAGCTGGCTGAGCAAACTCAGCTCCTCGAGGAGGCGATCAATTCGCCTTGTTTCCTGGTGCGCAGTAGTGATTTGCTTGCGTTCCGGAGCTGCGGAATCGGTGCTGCGAGACAGGCGCTTCAAGCAACCATTCACGATCGCCAGAGGGGTGCGCAGCTCGTGCGCCAGTTGGTTGATCAATCGTTGCTGCTGGAGCAGCGCCCGTTCAGCCGGGCCAAGGCTGGCAAAGGTGAACAACACAAACCCGCCAGGCACTTCCGTGACCCGCCGCCAACGCACCCGATGGGGTTCAGAGGTGCTGCTGGCACGCCCTGATTGGAGCAGGAGATAGCGATCATCGCCATCGGCCAGTTTCATCCGGGCTAGGGGATGGGCTGGTTCGCTTTCGCTGATCGAATGGCCCCCTGGTGTGGCGAGCTGGACGAGATCAGCAAAGGACTTACTAGGGAGCAGGATGGGCAGGCCGTTGGTCCAGGCATCCGCGGCCGCTTGGTTGCCCCAACGCACTTTGTTAGACGCATCAAGAATCAGCATCGGCTGCTCCGAGGCATCGAAGGCAACCTGCAGCAGTCCCAGAGATTGACGGAGTTGATCCAGGAGGGCCCCCGGATCGGGGTTCTGCGCAGCGGGATGTGGGGTCAGGGGCGAAACGCAGGCCTACTTGGGCTGCGCGTGGGGGCCTTCGAGGGGCCGCAATGTAGCGGCGAAACTCCAGACAGAATCTTCGGCTTTTTCAGCAACAATAAAGTGTTCACTGGTGACCACGGTGCCGTCGTTGCAGATCGTGGCCAGGGTGAGGGGGTGGTTCACCACCTTCGAGCTTTCGGTGAGCTGAAAGCGCGCGAAACCGCTGTGGTGGAGCTCGCGGAACTCGTCCGGCAGGATTTCACCAATGGATTTGCCGATCAGGCTCGCGTCCCAGCCGTATACCTCACTGAAGCGAGGATTGAACTCCACCACCAGCCCCTGCGCATCGGCGCGCACGAAGGGAAGGTTGAGTTTCGAGCGCAGCTCAGCGATGGCTCCAGGGGTCCATGCAGTAGCCACGGTTTCTAGGGATTAAAACTGGTCCCATCGTAACGACGTTGTGCGGTTCATCCCGTTATTTGTAGGGTGAATCTTTGCCCCTGAAGCGTGCTCAGCACGACGACCGCTGATTCTCCGATCCAGGTGTTGCTGGTGGATGATGATCCGCGTCTGCGCACGCTTTTGCAGGACGAGCTGGAGGACGAGGGCTACCAGGTGAGCACCGCTGCCGATGCAGCCGGTGCTTGGGATCAGCTCAACCATTGCAGCCCACCCGATTTGTTGGTGCTGGATTGGAGCCTTCCCGATGGCAGCGGGCCCGAGGTCTGCCAGCGGATGCGGGAGGCGGGGATCACCGTGCCCGTGCTGATGCTCACGGGCCACGACGACGTGACCGATCGCGTTCTGGCCCTCGATGCCGGCGTCGATGACTATCTGGTGAAACCCTTCTCGGTCGAGGAGTTGCTGGCGCGTCTACGGGCGTTGCAGCGCCGCCGCTGGGAGGCGGAACCGGTGGAACCCGATCAGTTGCTGCAGCTGGCGGGATTGGAGCTCAACCTCACCGCTGGCAGTGCCAGCTTCGATGGTACGCCGCTACCCCTGCTGCAGAAGGAGTTTGAGCTGTTGCAGGCGTTGATGCGGGTGGATCAACAGGCTTGCGGCCAGGCGGATCTGTTGGCTGCGGTGTGGGGCTTGGCCGAGTTCGACGGCCATGCGCTGCTGGAGGTGTACACGGAGTCGTTGCAGGGCAAGTTGCGCACCAGCCAGGGTGCTTTGCAGATCGAGGCCTGCGGCGATGGTGCCTGGCGGTTGGCCCAACGGGTGCTGGCGCCATGAGCTCAGCTCCGTTCCCGCCCGATTTGATCCTGCTGCTCTCGGTGGACATCGTGGGCAGTGCGGCCTTCAAGGCCGATGCCCCCGAGCAACCAGGCCCTCCGCGCTGGGTGCAGGCCTTCGAAGCCTTCTACACCGACCTTCCCCTGC
This sequence comes from Synechococcus sp. BS301-5m-G53, assembly GCA_016779825.1. Lineage (GTDB taxonomy): Bacteria > Cyanobacteriota > Cyanobacteriia > PCC-6307 > Cyanobiaceae > Parasynechococcus. The sequence goes on from JADHMX010000037.1 coordinate 3,229, forward strand.
TGATTGAACAGGCGCGGCTGGAGCTGAGCGGCGATGGCTTGCCTCTGGCCGAGCGTTTGCAGCTTTGGAAAGCCATCGGCGATCAATTGGTGTTTCTGGCCCGGCCGGCGGATCCCCACCAGCTCGAAGGCGAGTGTTTGGCGTTTCTCCAGGCGCTTCGCCAGGCCCATCGCCTGATGCACGAGCGTTGGGGCTTCGGGCTGCATGGCGTGGCCTGGGCTTTCCAGGAGCAGGGCGACAACGTGGTGTTTCGCTTTCAGCAGCAACAGCTCAGCGGCGGTAGTGGCTTTGATCTGATCGGGCCGGATGTGGATCTTGGTTTTCGCCTGGTGGCGTTGGCACCGGAGGGCGAGCTCTTGGTGCCGCTCGAGCTGCGCCGCTTGCTGCCCCGCCAACGCCTGGCGATGCAGCTGATCGGTGAAGCCTCCTTGAAGGGCATTCGCCTCGATCCCTACCCGCTGCTGCAGCTCCAGGCGGTGTGATGGCGATGGGAGGGGATCAGCCCACCGGCGGTGTGAGTGCAGCAGAGCTGGCCCGCTGGGGCCTGCTGGAGCAGGTGGCCCGTGAGCGCTGCATCGATGAGCTGCTGCGGGATCGCCCCTTGCCAGGGGCAGAGCGGCTGCTGCTGCTGCGGCAAGACCTTGAGCGCCGCTTGGGCCTGCAGGAGCTGGAGCCGCGCCAGGCCTGGTTGGCCCGCAACGGCCTTGTGGATGGGGATCTCGATCGCATGGCGGCACGCTCCTGGCAGTGGCTGATGTGGTGCCGCGATCGCTGGGGCAGCGATCTGCAAACGATCTTTCTGCAGCGCAAGGCGGAATTCGACCAGGTGACCTATTCCCTGCTGCGTTTGCTCGATGGGGAACTGGCCTCTGAGCTCTACCTGCAGATCAAGGAAGGGGATGCCAGTTTTTCGGAGTTGGCGGCCCAGTTTTCCGGTGGCCCAGAAAAGCGTAGTGGGGGCTTGCTCGGCCCTGTGCCACTCAGCCAGCCACACCCCGCCCTGGCCAAATTGCTGCAGGTGAGCAAGCCCGGCCAGATCTGGCCGCCCAAGCACCTGGAGGGGTGGTGGGTGCTGGTGCGGCTGGAGAAGCTGCAGCCTGCCACCTTGGATCCGGCGATGCAGGAGCGTTTGCTGCTGGATGAAGGCGATCGGGTGCTGCGAGAACGCCTGCAGCAGCTGGGCTGAGCCCCCCCCCTCCGCAGGGCTGTTAAGTAAATCTGCCTACGGTTTTTGTTGTGCGCTTGGCTGCGCGGTGCGGCAGCAATACGTTTCTTGAGTTAAAAATGCTGGTTAAGACATAAATTGCAGCGCGTGAGTGGCCGACCAGCCCCCGATCCGGGTGCCAACAACTAGCCGTGGATCTCACCATTGCGCTGCGGGTTGTTGCGGGCTGGGCTCCGTTTAACGAGCTGCCCCAGAAGCATCAGGCTCAGCTCGCGGAAGCGCTGCAGCCGCTGAAGCTCCGGCCTGGCCAAAAGCTCTACGACCATGGCAGCCTTCCCCCTGGGGTGGCCTACGTGGTGAAAGGCCAGCTGCGCTTGCTGGCGCGCGATGAGAACGGCGAGCCGTTCACGATTCAGCGTGTGGGCCCTGCCGGGATGGTGGGCGAGCGGGCGCTGCTGCGCGGTGAACCTGGGCTGGCACTACAGGCCTCCCTGCCCACACAGCTGTGGTTGCTGCCGGCCCAGGCCTTTCTCGGGGCTGTGGATGCCCTGCCGAAGCCCTGCCCGGCTTTGGCCAGTCCCACGCTGGAAGAGCTCTACGGGGCGATCGCCGCCAGCGGCCGCGCCAATCTGCCGCCGCGCCAGGCTCTGCGCGATTGGGCTTCCAACCAGCTTCACGACTACCGCGGCGAACAGCAGGTGATGCTGTTGCCGCCGGGGAGCCACACCTTGCCGAGTGGTTGTGGCCATTGGCTGGTGAGCTCTACCAATTTCGAGGGGCTCGAGCCGGGTGCTGAGATTGAAGGGCCCGTTGAGCTGTTTGTGCGCGGGCGCCTCTCTGGGCGCCTAGTGGCCCAGCCAGCGGGTTGGCCGCCCGGCCGCATGCCGGTGGCAATGGTGGTGGGCGGTGACCTTGAGCCGGATGGCGAGGTGCTCGAGCCCGAATGGATCGAGAGCCCTGGTTCGATCGTCCCGGCCCAGAGCGATGCCCTCGAGGATTGGTATGGCCGCCTCAGCGACGACGGCAGCTTCCCCCATGTGAAGGGGCAGGGGCCGATCGATGAGCCGATGGCCTGCCTGCGCATGTTGGCCCGTTTCTTTGATCTGCCCTTCAGGAAAGACGTGTTGCGCCGGATCCTGGCGGATCAGCTGCAGCGCGAGGGCGAGGCGGGCATCGGGCTGCTGCAGCTGGCGGCGGTGAGCGATCTGATGGGCCTGCGGGCTTCCATCCTGGAAGTGAGCGCCACGCAGCTGCAGCGGCTGCCCTGTCCAGTGCTCGTGATGCAGGAGGGGCATCCGCAGCTGATCTGGCAGGTGGGGGTGGGTGATGCCCTGATTGGTGATCCCACCTCCAGCCAGGAGCGCCGCGGGCTCGACACCTTGGTGGGCTTCAACGACGAGGGCAAGCTCCAGGTGCTGGCGGTGGAGCGCAGCGCGACCACGCCCACGGCGCGCTTTGGCTTGGGCTGGTTTGTGCCGGCGCTGATGCAGCACCGCACGATCCTGATTCAGGTGCTCGTGGCCAGCTTCTTTGTGCAGCTGTTTGCGCTGCTCAATCCGCTGTTGATCCAACAAATCATCGACGCGGTGATCACCCAGGGCAACCTGAGCAGCCTGAATGTGCTCGGCACCTTGTTGGTGGGCATGGCGGTGGCTCAGGCGGTGCTGGGTGCGCTGCGCACCTATCTCTTCTCCGACACCACCAATCGGATCGACATCACTCTCGGCGCCACGATCATTGATCACCTGTTGCGCCTGCCCCTGGGCTATTTCGCCCGTCGGCCCGTGGGTGAGGTGAGCAGCCGCATCAATGAGCTGGAGAAGATTCGCCGTTTTCTCACCGGCACGGCCCTCACGGTGGTGCTCGATGCGGTGTTCGCGATCATCTATGTGGCGGTGATGATGCTCTACAGCGTGAGCCTCACCTTCTGGGCGCTAGCGGTCGTGCCCTTCTTTATCGGCCTCACGGCGGCGGCGGCACCGATCATTCGCGCCCAGCTGCGGGATCAGGCCGAGGCCAATGCCCGGGTGCAGAGCCACCTGGTGGAAACCCTCAGTGGCATGGAAACGGTGAAGGGGCAGGGTATGGAGCTGCACAGCCGTTGGCGCTGGCAGCAGCTCTATGGCGGCCAGATTCAGGCCGGTTTCCGCAACACCCTCACCAGCACGGCAGCTGGATCGGCGAGCAAATTCCTAGAGCAGCTCTCTGGCTTGCTGGTGCTCTGGGTGGGCGCCTCGCTGGTGCTCAAGGGCGAGCTCACCCTGGGGCAATTGATTGCTTTCCGCATCCTGGCTGGGTATGTGACCAGCCCCCTGTTGCGGCTGGCCACCCTCTGGCAGAACTTCCAGGAAACATCGCTGTCGCTAGAGCGTCTTTCCGACATCGTGGATCACCCGGAAGAAATTGAGATCGCCGGTGAGCAGCTGCCGCCGCTGCCGCCTGTGCACGGGGCGATCCGCTACGAGGCGGTGAACTTCCGCTTCGGCAACCAGGGGCCACTTCAGCTGCTCAATGTGAATTTCGAGATCCCGGCGGGATCGTTTGTGGGGATTGTGGGCACCAGCGGCAGCGGCAAGAGCACCTTGCTGAAGCTGCTCACGCGCCTCTACGACCCCCTCGAGGGCACGATCCGCCTCGATGGCTACGACATCAGCAAGGTGGATCTCTATTCCTTGCGTGCCCAGATCGGTGTGGTGCCCCAGGACAGCCTGCTCTTCGATGGCTCGGTGCTGGCCAATCTGGCCCTCACCCGCCCAGATGCCTCGTTTGAAGACATCTGCCGCGCCGCCCAGGTGGCCTGCGCCCACGACTTCATCCAGGCGATGCCCGCTGGCTACAGCAGTTCGGTGGGCGAGCGGGGCTCTGGCCTCAGCGGTGGACAGCGCCAGCGCATTGCGATTGCCCGGATGGTGCTCAAGCGGCCGCGGCTTTTGATCATGGATGAAGCCACCAGTGCGCTCGATGTGCAAACCGAGAAGCAGGTGACGCGCAATCTGATGGAGGCCTATCGCGGCAGCACTGTGCTCTTCATCACCCATCGCCTGGGGGCCTTGCGCCACGCCGATCAGATCCTGGTAATGGATCAGGGATCGCTGGTGGAACAGGGCAGCCACGAGGAGTTGATGGCGCTCAACGGCCGTTATGCCCTGCTTTACAACCAGCAGGAGGCGGCGCTGGTATGACCAACCTGATCAAGCGCACCCAGGCGGCGCTGACCTCCAGGCCCCTTGATTACCAGGAGGTGCGCCTCAAGCCTGCCCCGGTATGGAGTCAGGCTGTGGTCTGGACGATCATCGGCACCGCGTCGCTGGGGTTTGTCTATGCCGCCGCCGCCAAGATCGATGAGGTGGTGGTGGCCAATGGCACCTTGCAGGCGATCGGTGCCTCTCGGCCGATCATGAGCCCGGCGGCGGGGGTGGTGGATCAGATCTATGTGAAGGAAGGGCAATCCGTGCGCGCCGGGGAGCAGCTGCTCAAATTTGATCCGGAGGTGAATGAAACCCGGCGCTCGGCGCTGCAGGAGCAGATCCGGCTGGAGCGTCAGCGCTTCCAGGAGCAGGAGCGGGCCTTTGAGGCGCGTGAGCAAAGCCTTTCGGCCCGCACCCGCAGCCAGGAGGCATCGCTTCAGACTGAACGGGCGATTCTCTCGAACATCGAGCCTCTTGCCCGTCAGGGTGCTGTTGCGATGGTTCAGATCTTGCAGCAAAAAAACAAGATTCAGCAGCTGAGCGCGGAGATTGCCCAGTCGGAGGCCAATTTGCGCGAGGTGCAGGCCGAGCTGGTGAAGCTGCGGCAGGAATCGCTGCGCAACATCAGTGATCTTGAGCGGCAGCTGGTGGAGGTGAACAAGGCGCTGGATTACGAGGTGCTGCGGGCGCCGGTGGGGGGGATGGTGTTTGAACTGAAGCCCTCGAGCCCCGGTTATGCAGCCCAGGCCAATGAAACCTTGCTGAAGGTGGTGCCGCGCGGCACCTTGGAGGCGAAGGTGTTTCTCACCAACCGCGACGTGGGCTTTGCCAAACCCGGGCAGGAGGCGCAGGTGCGTGTGGATGCGTTCCCCTTCACCCAATTCGGAGCGATTCCCGGCCGGCTGAAGAGTGTGGGTACCGATTCGCTGCCGCCTGATCAGCAAAACCCGCAGCCCCGTTTCCCGGCCTATGTCTCGCTGGATCGGCCCTATCTGGAGAAAAACGGCACCAAGCACAAGGTGAGCTCGGGGCAAACCGTGTCGGTGAATTTGGTGGTGCGTGATAAGCGAGTGATCACCCTGCTCACCGATGCGGTGCAGCGCGCCTTGGATTCCCTGCGGCGGATTCGCTCCTCTTCGGGGTGAGCGCTTCAGGTCTTTTGCTCTGTTTCCTCCACCCCATTCGTCATGAGTTCATCCAGTCGTCCTATAGCCGATCGTGTGCGCGGCTTTGTGCAGTGGTTTGAAGGCCTTGATGCCAGTGAGCAGGAGGTGCTGATGACTTTGGTCTACAAGGAGAAGAAGGTGCGTGATGTGGTGAACTCACTGGCCTCGATGGGCCAGGAGCAGCGCCAGGAGGTGTTTCAGCGCCTTGGCCTTCCGCAGGATGTGCTCACGCGCATGCCGCCTCCGGATCCCGCCGCCATCGCTGATGTGGAAGTGGAGTGGGAGGAATGGAAGGCACCGGCCTGATGGGGCCTGGCGAGCAACCGGATCCGCTGCTCAATCCGGCCGACCGTTCATCAACCACACCAGCGGCATCCTCATGAAGGCAACGGCCCTGGCGTCGCCGTTCAGGCTTGCCGCCCATGCCGGGCTGGGTTGACACGCTGCAAAGCCTGATGCCGCAGCGCACCAGCCTCACGCGGCTGATGTTTCTGCCCTTTGCGGCGAAGTTGCTTCTTGCGATGCTGCTGGTGCTCGGGCTGAGCTACCGGATGGCTGGGGAGGTCATCAATCAACTCACGCGCGAGTTGGGTGAACAGATTGGTGAGCGGGTTTTGCAGGAGATCAAGGCACAGCTGAGTGCGCCGCGCCAGGTGAATGCCATCAATGCCCGCTTGCTCAGTAGTGGCCTGATTTCCCCTGGACGGTTGCTTGAGCTGGGGCCATTGCTGCAAACCGAGCTGGAGCTGTTTCCAGGATTGGGCTATGTGCATGTTGCCAATCCGCAGGGTGCCTATCTGGCCCTGGAGCGCAACAAGCAAACCGATGCTTTTGAGCTGAGCCGGCAGGGATCTGGTGCTGGGGTTCGGCCCTTGCCGGTGTTCACGCTGGGGGCCCAAGGGCAGCCCGCCGAGCTGATTCGCTCTGTTCCCTTTGATGCGCGCCAGACACTTTGGTATCAGAGCGCGGTGCGCAATCCCTTGGCACTCAGTGGGTTTTCCGCGCCCTTTGGCCCGGCGGGGAAGACAGCAGGCGTGGTGGGTGCTGATATCTGGCCGATTCAGATCACCCATTTTCTGCAAGATCTACAGATCGGCCGCGGCACGGCGGTGTATGTGGTGGACCAGCGTGGTTTTCTGGTGGGCAGCTCCAGCCCTCAGAAGCTGTATTCGATCGTGGATGGTCGGCTGGTGAGGCAGAGAGCCCTCCAGGCCAGCGATCCATTGGTGCGGGGCATGGCTGCGTTGATGAAGCCCCGCTTTGGCCAGGATTTGAGTGAGCGCAGCCGCATCAACGGCCAGGCCTACATGCTGGTGAGCAAGATGTCGAACGATCCTTCGGGATTGGCCTGGCAGGTGGTGGTGGCCACCCCTGAGGACAACTATCTGGCGGCCGCCAAAAGCACCTTGCGCACCAGTTTTTTGGTGGTGTTGCTGAGCTTTGGTGCCATGGTGCTCGTGAGCCGCAGTACCGCCAAGTTGGTGAGCCAGCCCCTGCGGCGCTTGGCCGCTGCGGCTGATGCCATGGCCAGGGGTGATCTCGATCAGCGCCTGGCCAGCAGCCGCGTGGATGAGGTGAACGATCTCACGTTGTCGTTCAACACGATGGCTAGTCAGCTGCAGCGCAGCTATGGAGATCTGGAGGCCCTGCAGGGTTATCAGGCTTCGATCCTGGAGAACATGCCCAGCGGTGTGATCACCTTCAGCGAGGAGGGGGTGGTGCGTTCCGTGAATGCTGCCGGATGCCGGATCCTGGGCCGCGGGCCTGATCGCTTACTTGGCTGGAAGATCAGCGATCTGTTTGATGGTGAAACGGCCTGGTCCTGGTAGGCCAGCCAATTGCAAGAGGTGTTTACCAGCGCTGAGCTGCGCCAGTTCATGGATGTGGAGCTGCAACTGGGCGATCAGCTCACGTCTGCCAATCTCACGCTGCAACCGCTGCGCGATCCGAGGCTTGGGGTGATCGGCACGATGTTGATGGTGGAAGACATCAGCGAAGAGAAGCGCATGAAGGGCTTGATAACGCGCTACATGGATCCGAATATTGCTGAGTAGCTCTTGCGCTCTGGCGCTGATGCCCTGGGTGGCGTGGAAACGCAGGTGACGGTGATGTTCACCGATATCCAGGGATTCACGGCGATGACGGAGCAACTGGGGGCCCGCGACATGGTGCGATTCCTCAACGAGTATTTCTCCTGGATGGTGGATTGCCTTCGGGAAGAAGGGGGGATGTTGGATAAGTTTATTGGCGACGCCATTATCGCCGTGTTTGGTTTGCCCCTCGCCGGCACTGAGGATGAAGATGCTGCCATTCGCGCCGCCATTGCGATGCAGCAACGCCTCGGTGTGGAGAATGTGGCGCGCGCACAACGCCAGGAATCTCCGATTGTGGTGAGAATCGGCTTGCATACCGACTCCGCCGTGAGTGGCAACATCGGTTCACCGAAGCGGATGGATTACACCCTGGTGGGTGATGGCGTGAATCTGGCTGCACGGTTGGAGTCGGCCAGTAAGTTTTACGGCACCTCCGTGTTGGTGAGTGATGCCACGTTGAGGCGTGCCCATGGTGCTTACAGCACCCGTGAGGTGGATCGCTTGATTGTGCAGGGCAAGAGCCAGTCTGTGCTCGTGCATGAACTTCTCGACTTCTATTCAGATCATGAGTTCCCCCATCGAGAGGAGGTTCTGGCGCACTACAGCCGCGAGCGCCGTGCCTATTTGGATCAGGTTTGGGATCAGGCGATCACCGCGTTTGAGGCTGCGCTGCATCTGCATCCTGCCGACCGCCTTGGCGCTTTGTATGTGGAGCGCTGCCGCCAGCTGCGGGAGCACAGCCCCGGCCCTGACTGGGACGGGGTGTGGCGGATGACCAGCAAGTAGGGCTTGATGCAGCGCATCGCTTAGGCGATGCGCTGGGACATCGCCAGGCTTAGCTCCAACATGGATACCAGACGCGCTTTGTCGTCATTGACCAGGCTTCTTAGTTGCTTTTGACGCTTGTGTAGACGATTCGCGATGGGGTGTTCGCTGAGGTCAGTGCTGGCGGGTTTGTTAATCCACTGACGCAGATCGGACAATTGATCAGCACTGAGTGTGCTGAGAACACTATGAAGGCTTTTGGGTTGCAGCTCATTGTTGTCTTTAGCCAGCGTGTCGTAGATTGGCAGATCCTCTTTGAGCTTGGGATCGAACAGCAATAGATCGTGGGTGGTGTTGGTTTGGTCGGTGACCTTCTTCACCAGTTGCTTTAGCTCACGTTCGAGATCGGCCTGATCGGGTGCGGCGGCGGCACAGAGGCTCATTGGCAGAATCTGTTCAGCCAGGATCTCGATCTTCTCGTCGGTCACCTTGGCGGCGACCACCTGCGGTAGGCCGCTGGCGGACTCCATCAGGAAGACGGTGATGACCCGTTCATAACGTGCCGCACCCGCATAGAAGCCTGCCGCGGTGGCCGGCAGCAGACGACGAACCCACTGGGAGATCTGACTGCCGGTGAAACGATCTAAGCCATAAAGTGCGCTTCCACCTAGGACGAGCACTTCGAGCAGGCCCGAGCCCAGAGTCGGCTCAATACCCATGGCCTCCGCAACAAAAGCCATTGGTTTGTTGGGATCTGTTGGATCAGCATCAGGGCGAGGGGCTCGCTCGGGAGTGTTTCTGTTGGTTGCCGCTCGTCCTTCGGTTAGCCCTGCGCTGGCTGCCCAGTTCATCACCGTGTCTTGTGCTTCCTGAGCAAGCTCCTGCACGAGCGAGGTCTCTTCTCTTTCGCCGCCACGATCGACAACAACGGTTGTTGTTATCACAGCATCGTTGTCAACACTGGCATACGTCGATGGTTCTCCAACCTTGCCTGGGGGTTCTGATGTTGGTCTTTCTGGCGATTCGAAATTTGCTAATTCAAGGATGCCGCCCTCTGCGGCTTGATTTGGTCTCTCCGTTGCAACTTGATTTTGTGTATCCGTGGATGTTGTGCTCTGCGTTTGAGTGTTGGCTGCTACTCGGGAGATACGCACTGGCAGGCCAGGGTCTTCAATCCCCACCGCGTTCGTGCTGTTGTCACCAAAGCTGTTGTCGGTGAAGGTGAGCTGGATTTTGGTGATCAGTCGTTCTCCGTTCACCTCTTGCACGATGAAGCGTGCACCATCGCCTACATAATTTCCACTCTCGTCTTGGCGTTGCGTGAAGTCGTACCAGCCGGCTGTTGTGATGACCTTGCCGTCGAGATCCTGAAGTGGCTGAGCTGCATTCGCCAGTGCATCTGCCGACACGTATTTGCGGTAGCCATTGAATTCCCCTTCTTTGATCCCGGATCGTGCAATGTCGATGGTGACAACCACCTGAACGCCCTCTCGAGTGAGATCGGCATCTTCCAGTGTGGTTGATCCTTCGGCCTTCGCGACGCTGAAGACGATCGGATCCCAGGGCGCTGTGATCACTTCGCCTTCTACGTCTGTTGTTGTTGGCTGGCTTCCTCCAAAGCGCACATCCTCCTCTTGGATGACACTTACTGCCTGGAGTTGATACTTGTCGTCGGTCGACCCACCAGCTGTGTTCGGGTCGGTGTCGTTTTCGACGATCAGCGAGATGATCGGCTTGATCTCATCGAGTTCACCAGCAAGGGCTTCCTCAAAGTATTCTGCTTTCTGCCAGGCCAGAGTGGTCACCGACGACTGTTCGGCATCAGGTACGCCGTCGTTGTTCAGGTCTCCTACGGAGCCGCCGCCACCTGAGCTGGCGGAGAGGCTGGCCAGGATCTCTTCCACGTTTGGCGCAATGCCGTCTTTATCGAGGTCGTCGTCGAGACCGATTGTGGAGATCACCGGCTTGCCATCGCTGCCGATGGAACCGGTGTAGATCACGCCGGTGCCGTCGTCGAGAATTTGACCCACGCCAAATGCAGCTAATCCACCACCTGTGGGCGTGGCTGTGAGGCGGAAGGTTTCACCCAGACTTTGTTCGCCCACACTGCCTTCGAACACCGCATCCTGTTCGATGGATGTGTTCACTCGCACGTAGACGGCTTCGTTTGGATTCACCGTGACGCTGTCGCTGTAGCTTTGCCAGGAGCTGCCAGACCACACTTCGATGGTTTGCGCCATGTCGAAGGTGTTTTCGCCTGTTTTCAGATCACGCTGGTTGCTATCCGTTAGGGCAAGGTTGAGGGTGACTGCTGATTCGCCACCTTGAGTAATTGTGAATATGCCGTGGTCCGAGGCTTCGTTGATGTTGATGCTGGAGACCTTCAAGGAGCGATCATCATCTTTGATCGCGCTGTAGTTTTCAGCGCCTGAGTTGTTGTAGATGGAACCACGGGCGTCGTCCGCGATGATGCCGATCCCCGCTACGCGGATGGTGTTGATGTCATCGGATGCCGTGCTGTCGATGGCGCGGCCTTCGGCAATCAGTTTGAAGGATTCTGGACCTTCAAATGGTGTGTCGTTGTTGACAGCAACGCGCACCAATAGCGTTGTGCTGCCTTTTGGGTAGGTGACGTGGCTCCCTGCTGTGTAGTTTTGCCAGCCCTTACCGTCGAATACTTGTAGCTGTGAACCAATGTCTGCGCTAGTGCCCGTTAGTTCGGCGGCCGTTGCTCCTGCGGTGAAGTCTGTGTTGCTCGCTTCTGCGTCGGTGGCATAGGCCTCGAGATTGAGCTTGATCTCTTGGCCTTCCACGCCGTCTACTCGGAATACTGCAGTGGGAGACGCCTCGTTCACTGTGATGTTGTTAATCGATAGCGATGTGCCTGCACCATCGGTGATTAGGCCTGTGGCGCTCGCGCTGCCCAGTTGGAGCTCAACTGTTTCTGTGCCTTCCACCACGAGATCATCCTTGGTGGCGAAGTTGATGGCGAAGCTGGATACGCCTGCTGGCACCTTGATCTGCCCGGTTGTGGGGTCGTTGTTCACCCAGGTGACGCCGTTGGTGAAGGTGGGGGTGCTGGTGTAGTCGGCGGTTGGTGTGGCGGTGGAGGTGCTTGCAACGGTGAGGGTAAATGTGAGGTCGCTGCTCTCTGATGCTGCGGTGAGATCTGCCTGGAAACTGAGCTGCTTACCTTCCACAGTCTTGGTGTCGGGTGCCGTCAGTGAGCTAATGCCAATCACTTGGATCGTGCTCACAGCGGTGTTCGAGTTTCCATCGCCGTCGTTCACGAGTACATCCAATGTGCGGCTGGTGGTGTTTGGAGTATTGAGCTCGTTGCTGAAGCTGATGGCTTGAAGAGCTTCTTGGTAGGCCGCTTTTGTTGCGCTGCCTGACAGGCTCACGGTGATGCTGGCTGACTCGATGTTTGTGTCAACCGTGCCACCGATACCTGCGGGCAGACTGCCTAGCTGTAGTGCATCGCCCAGCTTGGCGTTGGTGAGGGTGATTCTGGCTGACTCGATGTTTGTGTCATCTACATCTGTGATTGACGTTGCTAGGCCTGTGATTGGGACTGGGGTGGATTGGTTCGTGGCAAACGCTGTTGTGTATCCAGTGTCGATTTTGTCTGCTCCGTTGAGGTCGATCACGGGCTGATCATTGGTGCCTGTGACGGTGATGGTGACGGTGTTGGTGGAGGAACCGCCTTCTCCATCGGAGATGGAGTAGCTGATCGAGGTGGTCTGTGATTCACCAACGGCCAGGTCATCGAAGGAGGTACCTGGATCGAAGGAGTAGGAGCCGTCAGCGGCGATGTTGAAGGAACCGCCGTTGCTGCCCGAGGTAGCGACCCCGAGGTTTTCGGCGCTGCCGTCAACGGAGGAGACGGTCAGGACATCGGTGGAGTCGGGATCGGTGTCGTTGCTGAGTAGCCCGTTGGCTGCGGTGATGTTGAGTGTGAGATTTTCTGTTGTGGTGCCTGTATCGGCAACGGCATCAGGGCCGTCATCGGTGTCGTCGAGTGGGCGGTCATCATCGAAGGGCCCGGATGGGTTGGTAGGAGGCGTGTCACCGGATGGGCTGCCATCAGTGAAGAGAGTGCCGGTGCCGTCATCTTTGATGGTGGCAGTGCCATCAAAGCTGGTGCCGCCGATATTGG
>JADHMX010000038.1 GCA_016779825.1 Synechococcus sp. BS301-5m-G53
GCAACGCGTTATTGAGATTGAAAGCCTGTTCTGGCGTAAATCCTGAGGTGGTCAGAATGACTGAACCGCTCAACGGCTGAGGTGCCGCAGACAGTTGTTGTCGATAGAAGTCAAGCTGCTTGGGTGCAGAACTGTTGGCCGGCAATCCAGTCCGAAGATCCGGGAACTTAATGCGGTAGTCCTGCTCAAGCTTCTTCCCATCAGGGAACAAACGAGCCTTGACTTCAGAGGACTCGAGATAAACCTGCAGGTATTGACCATCCACAAGAGACGTCAACACCTGTGGTGCAGCAGCAGCTCCCGCCAGAACAGAGGCCGATGATCCCTCCAGAGGCATTGCCTGTTGGATCACAAATTCGGAAACAGCCGTATAACGATCCCTACCAATGACGAAGCAGTAGAAAGCCGAGGTTGCCAGAAAAGCTGAAATCAGAACCTTGGGCTTGGTATATCTGTACAACCGCTCACGCCAAACCGGTGTCAACTGTGCTCGAGTTAAGTAGCTAGGAACCTGAAACGGTGATGAAAGCTGCTTTTGCAAAGAAGTTGAAGAGCTGGAAGTGGGGAGGGATTCAGGCATAACAAAAAAATTAACTCAGAGCAGGCAACTGGACAACGATCAGATGTTAATCGTCATTGGCCTCGACGAGCAAAGACTCGTTAGTGCGATAGAGAATCAAAGAAAATCCAAAAAGAATTATAGAGCACCAAATTAGATATGAAAGAGAAATGCCAGGTATCGGATATTGGTTGTTCATTGAGTACCTGAAAAGCTCAACGGCATGAAGAATCGGATTCCAAGTCACAAAAGGCCTTGTGTACTCAGGCAGCTCAAAGGTTGCAAAAAAGATACCCGAAGTAAAAATAATAACCCGGTTTAGAATTCTCTTTAAGATCCTAGTAACCCATTTGTTGAATTGACCAAGGAAGACGAGACATACCCCAAAGCCAAGAGCCATCAGAACAGTCAAGAGATAAACACTGATGGCCAGACCAGGGCTGTCAAGCTGGAAACTCCAGGTGAAATACCAGACCAATCCAAAAATCCCAAGAGAAATCGTTGAAATTGCCCTGAAATCATTCACCAGCAATGCCAAGAGGATATCCAAGGGCTGAACTCTTTTGTAATAAAGAGGAGCCCTTAGCTTCAAGCCTGAAAGCGCCTTGATTGCCCCTTGCCTGAACAAAAAGGCTATGGCGAATCCAGAGGCAATAAAAACTACAATATTAAAGTACATATCCGTCGAACCACCTGCCGCATATCGATTACTACCCCTTAAGAAACTAAATCCAACGCGCATCACGATGAAGAACAACATGATCTGCAGCGGCGTCACGATGGCTTCCCATGCCCCGAGCGAGGTTCCTGTTGATTTTCGATTGTTCTCATATGTAGCGATTGCGAGAACCACAGAAATCTGCCTCTGAATCGCAACAAAAAACCTTCTTGCGAAGCTCATCAGTTCATTCATACCTAAACAAAAAAGTCTCCAGAAGGATCGTCAGATAATTCGGTATTCAGAAGATCTAGACCAATGTCGAGCTGCTCATCATCAGAGTCTGACACATCAGAGGCATCAAGATTTTGATCCGCCCACTCAATGGCTTCTGAAACTCCACCTACAAACAGAATCTGTCCCATCGAGTCCACCACAAGACCATCGGTGCAGAATTCACGCTGAAAGCGACTGTTGGTTGAGGTAGCAAAAAGGGTCTTACCCTCAAGCTGCTTCAACAATAGAGCTCGCAACGGCTTAGCCGGCTTCGACATTAAAAATCTTGTCTTGGATATTAAATAAATATCAAACGAAAAAAGAACAGATATTGCCAAAAAAAAGCAATCTTTCTGTTCTCTGGATAGCTCCTTGATGATGAAGCGGGAATCGATGTCCATGGTTGACATCAAATCCCAGAATTGCTCCAAGCTGACGCTTGATTTTTCAAGACAGTCGCTATAAACCGTCGTGAGGAAGTTGAGGGCGTGAGAGATTCGTAATTTCCCATCCAACCCCCCTTCACCACCGACAGGCCAACCAATCACCCCATCGGTCAGCATTTCACCGGAGACTGGAGGGACAAGGCCAGCAAGGGCTGCACTCAACTGATATCGCAAAAATGAACTGTTGCTAATCACAGCAATTCTCTTCGCTTGCCCAAGCTCCCAATTCCAAGGCGTCTGAAAAGAGACTTGAGGGTCGGATTTATCGCAGCGAAGAGAAAAGTTCCGAAACGTCAACAATGGTCTGGTTGAAGCTGCCGCAGTTACCACAACACCAGACGTAGAAGGGGGCAATTCGGTGACCTTACCACCATGAAATGAAGCACCATCAGGGGTGGCGTGCAACCCAATGAAGAGCACCTTTGATCAATCCGGTGCGACAACGTTTTTCCAAGCGATCCGTCACCAAACCAAGGGCGAGATCTCCCGTGCGTTGCATCAGCGGCTTTGGCAAGAGAGCTCCTGCTCCACTAGCCGACAGTTCAAGGCTGAGCTCCGCCCTGGCCACCATTCGTTCCTGCTCGGGACGAATCCATGCCTGGCACTGGAACTGCACCAGATCCTGCAAGCGGCCGAGTCCATGAATCGTGCAGTGTTCAAAAACAATGCTGAGTTGATCGCCATCCCAGCTGGAGCGGAACACCACCTCGGGATGAAGCTGAAAATTCAGCAACTGATAAGGCCGGGACGCATAAAGGAAGCGGCCATCCTCGAGCCGCTCCACCTTTTTACGGTTCAGCAGGGCCTTCAGTGGGCGGCCAGGCTGCGACAGGTAGTCCTGCAGCTGGGCCAGGGATGCACCGGGTAGCTGCAAGGCGATGTCATGGGAGCGGTGAACCTGCACCGGAGACCACCGAAACAATTGATGCGGAACGATGGCACGACCAATGGAAGGTGATCACGGATGATCGATGCAACGCTCGATCGCTGGGGATCCGATGACACAGCCATTCAGGATTGAAACGGACAGTCTGGGTGGCATTGAGGTGGCGTCAGAGGCGCTCTGGGGAGCACAGACCCAGCGCTCGCTTCAGAACTTCGCCATCAGCGATGAACGGATCCCCCTCGAGATCATTCAGGCCCTGGCCTGGATCAAGCGCTCCTGCGCCACGGTGAACGGCCAGCATCAGCTGCTGAGCCCTGATCAGGTTGAGCTGATCTGCACGGCGGCCGATGCCATTGCCGCTGGCCAGCACAACGATCAGTTCCCGCTTCGGGTCTGGCAGACCGGAAGCGGAACCCAGACCAACATGAACATCAACGAGGTGATCAGCAATCTGGCGTCTCAGGCCTCAGGCAATGCCCTCGGCAGTCACCACCCCGTGCATCCGAATGACCACGTCAATCGGTCGCAATCGACCAATGATGTGTTCCCCGCTGCCATCCACGTCGCCGCAGCCAAGCAGCTGAAGGATGGTCTGCTACCTGCACTCGATGCCCTGGTGCAGGCCTTGGATATCAAAGCCCAGGCCTGGATGCCAATCGTCAAGATCGGTCGCACCCATCTGCAGGACGCAGTGCCCCTACGGCTAGGCGATGAAGTCGCCGCTTGGCGTGATCAACTCAAACAAATTCAGGTTTGGCTGGAGGCCTGTCTGGTCAGCCTCGGCGATCTGCCCCTTGGCGGCACTGCCGTGGGCACGGGGTTGAACACGCCGCCGGGCTTCCGCCATGCCGTGGCGGACGAGCTCAGCCGGGTTGCTGGGATCGACGTTCGTCCTGCAGAGAACCTGTTCGCAGTCATGGCCGGCCATGACGCCCTCGTCCATGGAATGGGGCAACTTCGCCTGCTGGCTGTCGCCCTGCTCCGCATCGCCAACGACGTCCGTCTGCTGGGATGCGGTCCCCGAGCTGGACTGGGTGAGCTGCGGCTGCCCGCCAACGAACCGGGCAGTTCGATCATGCCGGGAAAAATCAATCCCACCCAGTGCGAGGCCATGGCCATGGTTTGCACCCAGGTGATCGGACTCGACGGCGCCGT
This sequence comes from Synechococcus sp. BS301-5m-G53, assembly GCA_016779825.1. GTDB lineage: Bacteria > Cyanobacteriota > Cyanobacteriia > PCC-6307 > Cyanobiaceae > Parasynechococcus. The sequence goes on from JADHMX010000038.1 coordinate 3,981, forward strand.
CGCGGCCGCCGGCGCCGGCGGCCATCTGCAGATGAATGTCTACAAGCCCTTGATCGGCTTCAACCTGTTGCAATCGATCCGGATGCTCAAGGACGCCATGACCAGCTTCCGCCAAAACCTGGTGGAGGGTTTGGAGCCGGATCGCGAGCAGATTCAGCGGTTCGTCGACCGCTCGCTAATGCTTGTTACTGCTTTGACCCCGAGCATCGGTTACGAGAAAGCCAGTGCCATCGCTCAGCATGCCCATCACCAGGGGCTGACGCTGAAGCAGGCAGCCTTGGAGCTTGGCCACATCACCGAAGCAGACTTCGATCAGCAGGTGAATCCTGGCGCCATGGCCGCTCCGGAAGCCTAAGCTCAGGCCGCCCGCTCGGTGGCCGGGTTGAGCGCTGCGGAGGACGGCACCAGATCCTCGGCCTCGGCCACGGGGAAGCGGTTGATTGCCTTCAGGGCCTGACGGGCATGGCTGCGCAACTGCTCACTGATGGCCTCGCAATAAGGCACCTGAGCCAGAAGATCCACGGTGCGGCGCATGATCCGCACCACATCGCCCTCATCCAATGACGTGTTGGCGATCAGATCGCTCCAGGATGTTCCCCGCGCCCATGCATCCACCAGCCCCATGAGCTCGGGCTCCCACCAGGCAGGCACCACCACACCGGCGCGTTCCTGGGCCCGCAGCAGCTCACGACGTAGACCCGAGAGATCCTGCAAGGCTTCCTCAGCCGCCGCAGGCGGCGGGAAACCACTCCACAGATCGGGGCGGTTGACCTCTGTGCTGATCGCCTCGAACACCGCCGCCAGGTCTGGAGGGGAGAGGTCATCGAGATGCCCACTCATCAGAGCCAGCCCCAGCCAGAGTTCGTTGTCACCCCGCAAGGCCGCAACGGTGCGGCCGATCTCCGTGGGATCCAGCTCATCCAGGCATCCGAAGTGCTGCAGGATCTCCATCAAGGCCAAGAAGGTCTCCCAGTGACGGTTGGCCCGCTGATGCAGCAGCTGCTGACGTTCAGCGATCTCCAGCTCCAGGTCTTCCATACGCCGGCGGTGCTTCTTCAGCTGCTTGCGATCTCCCCAGCGATGGGCTGGATGCTGCTCCTGCTCTTGCTCGAGATCCTGCACCAGACGGGCCTGGGTCAACACCTCGCCAGCCAGGTCATATTGCGGGGTGGCCATGTCGTGGCGCCGGGCCATGTGGGCCACCGCTAAGGCCAAACCACCACTGGCCTGATCCCCATGGCGCAACTCGCCGGAACGGGTCAACTCCGGGGCTTCCAAACCATCCACCTGCAGACAACTGAGCTCCGCGTGGATGCTCACCACGGCCTGACAGGGCAGCAGAATCCAAACGTTTTCATCGGTCAGGCAGAGCAACAGCGGGAACTGACCGGGCCCCTTCACCTTCTCCACAATCACCGCGGGCGCGACGCGCCCCCGCAGCTGCGGCGATTTGAGGCTGACCAAGGTGCCGGTGCTGGCGAACTGCAGGGCCATCGTCAGCTCATTGGCCAGCGTCTCCTCGGCCTGCTGCTGAAGGATGCGCAGCAAGCGGCGCTCTTCGCGGAGTCGCCCACGCATTTTTTCGTAGTCCTCAAAGTCTTCCCAAGGGATGTCGCCGGCAACACCCTCCAGCTGGCTGAGCTGCAACCGCAGCTGGGAGAGGTTCTGCTCGTCCTCCACGAGGTCGAGCCCCGCCAGATAACGGCCAAAACTGCGTTCTACAAGCTCCCTGGCCTTGGCCAGATCATGGCGTTGCAGCAGGTTCAGAACCATGCCGTAGCTGGGGGTGAACTGGCTCACCAGGGGGTCGGCAGGACTCGTCGCCAGCTGACCTGCTTCACGCACACCTTCGAAACGGCTCTGCACCGTCACGACGTAGCCCTGAGAGTCGAGGCCACGCCGCCCGGCCCGACCTGCCATCTGCAGGAATTCACTGCCCATCAGCGTGCGATGCCCCCGTTCGGTGCGTTTGGAGAGGGCCGCGATCACCGTGCTGCGAGCGGGCATATTGATGCCAGCAGCCAGGGTCTCGGTGGCGAAGACCACTTTCACCAGTCCCTGCTGGAACAACTCCTCGATCAACTCCTTCCAGGCGGGCAGAACACCGGCATGGTGTGCCGCGATGCCCCGCAACAGTGCATCAGCATGGATTCCATCCCGCACAGCCTCGGGGTTGTTGTGGCTGTAGGCGGTTAAGCGTTCCTTGATCCGTGCCTGCTCGTCTTGGGTCACCAGGCACTGCACCCCAAGATCACGAACCGCCTTATCGCAACCACGGCGGCTGAAGATGAAATAAATGGCCGGCAGCATTTGCCGCTCGGCCATCTGCGCCACAACGAAGCTGATCGGCGGTGGTTCCGGTTGCGGAGGTTTCTGGGAACGCCCTTTGCGCTTGTGCCCCTTGGGCGCGCGCCAGACCTTGCAGTTGGGATGCAGTCCCGTGCCTGCATCGTTCAGCAGTGGGTGCAAGCCCTTGGCACTGCAGAAACTGAACTGCAGCGGAACCGGCCGGTGATCACTCATCACCAAGGTGGTTGGACCATGCACCTTCTCGATCCAGTCGGTGAGCTGTCCGGCATTGGCCACCGTTGCGGAGAGCGCCACCATCTGCACCGTCGGCGGGCAGTGAATGATCGACTCCTCCCACACCGTGCCGCGCTGGGAGTCGTTCATGTAGTGGCACTCATCGAGCACCACCGCTTCCACATCAGCCAGGGGATCGTCGTGCTCATCCGCCTCGGCGTAGAGCATGTTGCGGAAGATCTCCGTGGTCATCACAACGATGGAGGCCTCGCGATTCACGCTGAGGTCACCGGTCATCAACCCAACGTTCTCCGCACCGAACTGATCGCGGAAATCGCGCAGTTTCTGGTTGGACAGAGCCTTCAGCGGTGTTGTGTAAAAGACCTTCTGGCCGTGGGCCAGGGCGCGATAAATGGCGTATTCCCCGATCAGCGTCTTACCGGATCCCGTTGGGGCACTCACCACGACCGAGTGCCCCTGGTTAAGGGCATCCATGGCCTCAAGCTGGAAATCATCCAGCGGGAATGGAAAAAGTTCTGAAGCCTTCAGCGGAGCACTGGAATCGACATCGGGCTCGGATGGGGGCGTGACCGGTGTCGACTGGTTCATCAAATGATCTTAAGGAGCTCGGCTGAGCCGTTCTTTCCAGGGAGCGATAAGCCACACCAATGCCATCAATCAGATCTGCCGACATCCTTTGACGGGACCAATCCGAATCATTAAAAATATTGAAGAGAATGCATCGGGCCTTGGTGAGCACACCGGGGCTTTTTTTGTGTCTGCTTCTGCAGAAGCGAAGGGTGACAGAAGCACTTCGCCAGTGCCATGACAGAAAAGAACGAACGCCACGGCCTGTGACCAGCACCCAGCTCACCAATGCGCGGCCAGCTGAAGACACCCTGATCGATGCCCTGAGGGGCTGCCGCGACGTCAAGGAGCTGAAGGCCCTCGAACAGCGCCTGGCATCCAGCACCGATGCCCCCCCACTGTTCACATGGATCTGTGATCTGCTCGTGGCGCGACGCATTTCCCGTGGCCTTGCCGCCCGGCTGCTGTTCGAACTCCACAATGGAAGGCCGGCCTAGGACGACCGACTAAGACGTGCGACGTCTCCAGAGAGCGGCCAGGGCGCTGCCGATTAGGCAGTGAATCACTGCGGAGATGGCCCCCGGCAGCGCCGTAAGGGGACTGGCGAATCCTCCGCTGCGGGCAAGCACCACCGCCAACCCTGAGTTCTGCATGCCCACCTCAATGCTGATGGTTCGTTGGACCTGCACGGTCTGCCCCATCAGCCGTGGGATGAGCCAGCCGAGCAGAAAGCCGCCGCCATGCAGCAACAGACAAGCCAGGATCAACACAGGCCCCTGTTGGCGGAGCACAGCCGTCTGACTGCCCACGATGCTGGAGACGATCATCACAATGGCCATCACCGCCAGGGGAGGCATCACCGGCTCAATCCGTTGGGCCACTCGGGGGAGACCACGCTTGAGCACCACCCCGACGGTGACGGGCAACAGCACCACCTGAAGCACCGCCACAAAAAGGGCCCAACCATCCACCGGCACGTACTGGCTGGCGAGCACCTGCGTGAGACGGGGGGTCAACACAACCGCAGCCAGGGTGCTGACGGTGGTCATGACCACCGAAAGCGCCACATCGCCACGGCCGATCAAAGCCACCACATTGCTGGCGGTCCCCCCCGGGCAGCAGCCCACAAGAATCAGTCCCACCGCCAGGGGCGCCGGCAAGTGCAGGGCCGCCGCGATGGCAGCAGCGAGGATCGGCATCACCAGGAACTGCGCCAGCACCCCCAGCAGCAGGGCACGGGGTCGTCGACCAACCCGCAGGAAGTCAGCCGGCGTTAGCCCGACGCCCATCCCCAGCATGATCACGCCGAGCCCGAGGGCGATCAGTGGCCCCTTGAACCAGATGAACAGCGGGGGATGCAGGAGCGCCAGCAGAGCGCCCAGCAACGTCCAAAGCGGAAACAGCAGCGTGAAACGCTCCCAGGTCATGACGATCACAGGACTACGGCCATCCTTGACCAGGGCGGATTCCAGACTGTTGTGATGCGGGACCACGCCTCTCCCATCCCTCCTTCGCGCCGCCGCCGCCTGCGGAGCTGGAGTTCCGGCCAAGAGTCCTGGCAGCTGCAGGATCCCGACGGAAGGCAGCAGCTGCTCGATTTAGCCAGCAACGACTACCTCGGCCTCAGCCGCCATCCCGATGTTCTCGCAGCGGCTACGAAAGCTATGGCAGCCGACGGGGTCGGCGCCGGTGGATCTCGCCTGATCACCGGGACCCGACCACGCCATCTGGAGCTGGAGAAAGCCCTCGCCGCCTGGCTGGGTCGGGACCGGGTGCTGCTATTCCCCAGCGGATTTCAAGCCAACATCGCGGCGGTAACAGCACTGAGTGACAGGCACACCACCGTATTGGTGGACCGGCTGATTCACCACTCACTGCTGACCGGCGTGCGCACCAGTGGGGCGCGGCTGCAACGCTTTGCCCACAACGATCTTGAGGATCTCGACCAGCGGCTGCAGCGGCTCAAGGACGCAACAACACCCCCCCTGGTGGTGACCGAAAGCCTGTTCAGCATGGAAGGAACCAGTCCCGATCTGAACGGCATCGCCGACCTGTGCGCCCATCACGGTGCACAGCTGCTGGTGGACGAAGCCCATGGCCTGGGGGTGCTGGGGCCAGGAGGTTGCGGGCTTTGCCATGGCCTGCAACAACCTGTGGCTTTGGTGTGCGGCACCTTCGGCAAGGCCTTCGGTAGCGGAGGCGCCTTTTTGGCCGGGGATCACACCACGATGGAGCGGCTGCTCCAAACCAGTGGAGCCTTTCGCTACACCACGGCCCTGGCACCACCGCTGGTGGCTGGAGCGCAGGCAGCCCTGCACTTGATCCAGAGCAACCCGAGCTGGGGCATCGAGCTGAGCCAGCGCGCGGAGCGCTGGAGGACAGCTCTGGCGCAGAAGGGCTGGGCAAAACCAGCAGGGCACGGTCCTGTGCTGCCCTTGCTGGTCGGTGGCGACCAGGACGCGCTCGACCTCCAGCAACAGTTGGAGCAGGCGGGTCTGCTGTCGGTGGCGATCCGGCCGCCCACCGTGCCGGAGGGAACCGCCCGTTTGCGCTTGGTGCTGCGGCGGGACCTACCGGAGGGCACATTGGAGCAACTGCTCGCAGCCCTTTGCGCTCGATGATGCAGATCCTGGCGATGCATGGTTGGTCAGGCCAAGCCGGCGCCTGGTGCCACTGGCGCAAACGCTTCGAAGAGGGGGGTTCGATCTGGACCTCCGGCGACCGGGGCTATGGCGGAGAAGCGCCCGTTCAACCGGCATGGAGCCCGAGCACGGAACGAAAGGTGCTGATCGCCCACTCCCTGGGGCTGCATTTGCTGCCCAAAACTGTTCTTGAGAAAGCCGATGCGGTGGTGCTGCTGGGCAGCTTCAGTGCCTTTGTGCCCAGCGGGCGAGCGGGGCGCGCTGTCGCAGCTGCTCTGCAGGGAATGCAGGCGGCCCTGGGCACCGACCAGGAATTGACGATGCTGGAACGCTTCTTCGACAAAGCCGCCTCGCCCCATGCCCGTAGCGCTCTGCCCCCCGCCCCCCTGCTGCAGGGCCTGACGACCCTGGGGCGACAGCGTCTGCAGCAGGATCTGGAGCTTCTGGCGCACTGCGAGGCCCTACCGACGGGATGGCCTGAAGCCGTACCTTTGCTGGTGGTACAGGGCGAACGGGATGCGGTGGTGCACGCCGCATCGGCGCAGCAGCTCATCGATGAACTCGGGAATCAGCCGCTGACCCTCCATCGCGAACCGGATTGGGGCCATGCACTGATCACACCGCCGGTGCTCTCGGTGGTGCAGCGATGGCTGGGGGCCCTGTGATTCGCTCCGACAAGGTGCTGGAGCGGTTCAACCGCGCTGCACCGAGCTACGACAGAGAGGCACTGCTGCAACGGGCGATGGCCTGGCGCCTGGCCCAACTGAGCCGTCGATGCTCGATCCCGCGCGGCCTTTGGGCTGACCTGGGCAGCGGCACCGGTCATCTCGCCGCAGCGCTTGAAGCCGCTCACGTGGGCCAGCGGGTGATCCGCCTTGACGGGAGTGCCGCCATGTTGAACAGCCACCCCCGTGGAACACGCACCCTTCGGCATGACCTGAGCAGCGGGCTGCCGGACTGGCCGGAACCACCGCAACTGCTGGTCTCCAGCTTTGTTCTGCACTGGTTACCGGATCCAGTGCTGCAGCTTCGGCGTTGGGTGGATGCGCTACCGAAGGGGGGCTGGCTGGCCCTGGCTGTGCCGATTGATGGCAGTTTTCCGCAATGGCACCAGGCCGCCCGCGACGCTGGCCAGGTCTGCACCGCCTTGACCATGCCGGTGCGGGAGCACCTGATGGCAGCCCTGCCCGATGGCACCGTGCAACGGGACGAGTGCCTGACCTTCACCCAACGCGCTGCAAGTCCGCTGCGGCTGCTGCAACCCATGAGCAGCATTGGCGCCTCCGTTACCAACGGAGGCCGGCTCTCCCCAGGCCAGTGGAAGGCCGTCTTCAGGGCTTGGCCCCAAGCCGACGCATCACCACGGTCCGCTCTGACACGGTTTGCACTGACCTGGAGGATGTGGGTCCTGATGGTGAAGCGATGAACGGCAGCGTCAGTCGCCTGGTGGTGTGCGGGACCGACACGGACGTCGGCAAAACCGTGGTGAGTGCGTGGCTCGTGCAGGGCCTTCGGGCCAACTACTGGAAACCGGTGCAGAGCGGACTGGAGGGCGGCGGAGACCGCGAACGGGTGCGGCAGCTGTTGAACCTCCCGCCGGAACGGATGCTTCCCGAGGCCTATGCATTCCGAGAGCCTGTCTCCCCCCACTGGGCCGCCGAGCTGGACGCCACTGTTCTCGACCCAGCCCAACTCACGATTCCCAACCATCAGGGATCGCTGGTGGTGGAGACAGCTGGAGGATTAATGGTGCCCCTGACCCGCAACTGGCTCCAGATTGATCAACTGGTGCAGTGGCAGTTACCGATCGTTCTGGTGGCCCGCAGTGGGCTAGGCACCCTCAACCACACTCTGCTCAGTCTGGAAGCGTTGAGACGCCGGAATCTGACGGTGTTGGGACTCATCCTCAACGGCCCTCTTCATGCAGACAATCCCGGCACCCTCGAACAGTTCGGTGATGTGCCTGTGCTGGCGCAGCTTCCACGGCAAGCCTCGCTCTCAGCAAAAGTTCTGGAGCGGCTTTGGCACGAGCAGGATCTCACCACTACATTCCGACACGTGCTGAACCACACATCCCCGTGAATTCACGACAGACCCTGGCGACCCTTGCTGTTTCAGCACTCTGCGTTGGAATTCTGGTGCTGTTCACCGATATCGAAGTGCAACTGGTGCGCTGGGTGAACTGCAGCACCATCGCCACGGAAGCTGAAAAGGACAGTGAGGTCTGCCGCTAAGGGGTGAATCAACCCAGTGCTTTTGAACCGGTGGGGCAGGTGCCCAGTCGCATCGCTGCATGGCGCACCGCAATCCGCAACGGCCAGCCCTGACTGAGCTCAGCCTGGATCACCTCCAGCTGGGTCGACGACCAACCCCGCAGCTCTAGATCACTGCGGATCGATTGCCAGTCGCCCTCCGGGACAACCAGGCGACGCGTCATAGAGCGACGCATGCCTGACGGCTCAGGCCGGCTGGGAGGAACAAATCGCTTGGACTGACGACGGGTGCGTGGGGCAACCATCCGGGGCATCTCCAACGGCTCCAGCTTCAATATGGCAAAAGATGGAACTGCTGCCATGGGGTCGAACCGCCATCCGAATCTGTGGCCGCCCTTCACCCAGATGGCCAGCGCAGCCAGCTCTCAACGGGTGGTCTCCGGTGACGGGGCCCTACTGATTCGTGAGGAAGGGGAACCGCTGATCGATGCCATCAGCAGCTGGTGGGTCACCCTGCATGGCCATGCCCATCCGGTGTTGGCCAAAGCCATCGCCGATCAGGCCGCCCGCCTTGAGCAGGTGATCTTTGCCGACTTCACCCATGAACCTGCAGAAACGTTGGCCGTTCGCTTGAGCGGCCTCTGTGGTCTGCAACGGCTGTTCTTTTCCGACAACGGATCTACGGCAGTGGAAGTGGCGCTGAAGATTGCCTGCCAATGGTGGGCCAACCGGGGCCAACCGCGCTACCAGATCGTCGCCTTCGACGGGGCATACCACGGCGACACCTTCGGAGCGATGGCCGTTGGCGAACGCAACCTGTTCAGCGCGCCCTTCGAAGACAAGCTTTTTCCCGTGGCCCGTGTGCCCTGGCCGGCCACCTGGTGGGAGGACGATGCCGTGGAGGCCAAGGAATCGGCGGCGCTGGAGGTGCTCGAGCGCGTGCTGGAGACGCCAACAGCGGCTGTGATCCTCGAGCCCCTGTTGCAGGGGGCCGGCGGCATGGCCATGGTGCGGCCCGAGTTTCTGCAAAAAGTGGAGGCACGAACCCGCCAGGCGGGAGCACTGCTGATCGCCGACGAGGTGCTGACTGGCTTCGGACGTTGCGGCGACTGGTTCGCCAGCCGGCGGGCGGGCATCCGGCCGGATCTGATGGCGCTGTCCAAAGGCTTGACGGGTGGATGTCTGCCCATGGGCGTGACCATGGCCAGCGAAGCGGTGTTCGAAGCCTTCGTCGGTGACGACCCCTGTCTGACCCTCTGGCACGGCCACAGCTTCACCGCCAATCCGCTGGGCTGTGCCGCGGCCAACGCCAGCCTCGACCTGCTCGAGCGCAACCCCTCTGCCTTTCAACAGTTCGAACAACGGCATCGTCCTCATCTGGAACGGTTGGCCCGCCATTCGCGGGTGCAACACCCCCGGCTGACGGGAACGGTTGCCGCCTTCGACCTCGTTGTAGACGGGACCTCCGGCTACCTCAACCCGGCGGGGCCGAGATTGAAACGGCTGGCGATGGAGAACGGCGTCTTCCTGCGGCCCCTGGGCCAGGTGGTCTATCTGCTGCCACCGCTCTGCATCAGCGATGCCCAGCTAGAGCGGTGTTACGGGGTGCTCGAAATGGCCCTCGATCAGCTCTGAGCAGCTCGGGTTCAGGGACCCGCCTGAATCGCCGCTTCAATATCCGCTCTGGACAAGCCATAGGGCAGCGAACACTGCACCATCGCGTCCGGAGAACCCGGGTGCCAGATCACTTTGAGGTCCTCCCGTTCCAGCAGCAGCAGAGCTCTCCACTCGGCTCGGTCCAGCATCCACTGGCAAGGGTTGTCGTCCATGCGGATGGCACCCAGCTGCTGAAGCCAGCCCTCAAGCGCCGGGAGAGAGTGCTGATTCAGCGGGGTGCTCTCCGGGGGCAGGGCTGCCATCAGTTTGCGAACGCACGGATGTGTCCTGAGTCTGCTCATTCGTCAGCCAACTCGGTGACACCTGCCAATCGCGCCCCTGGGCTAAAGCCACTCCCAACCCCAGCACCAGACTGAGCAGCAGCGCGATGGTCAAAAGCACCAGGGAGAACCATTCACCACCGGAGAGGGGCCGGCGTTGACCGATGCCCTGCCAGGCATCCGGGCGGGGTTGGATCGCCGGCGAGGGTGCCGTTGGCGCTGTCGCTGCACCGATGTTGGAGGGTGATTGGCTCAGGCGCAGCAGAACGTCGTAGGACTCCTTGAGCTGCTGAAAGGCAATGCTGGCCTGGTCACGCGGCAGTTTCGTGGTGTCGGGATGCAGGGCCTTGGATTGGCGTCGAAAGGCCTGACGCAGGGTTTCGGCATCAGCCCCCGGGCGCACACCCAGCCGTTCGTAATGGCTGAGTCGGGCTTCGGACACAGGGGACGGCCGGTCCTTCATCCTAAGAAGAGTTATTGGTGCAACCATGGCCGCCACCACGCCCGAACCGGCGTTCTGGGACGCCCTGGGATGGCAGCCATCGCACGCGCAGCTCGACCGGCTGGTGGAGCTTCAGAGCCTGCTGCAGAGCTGGAATCAACGGGTCAACCTCACGCGCCTGGTGGACGGCGACGATTTCTGGGTGGGTCAGGTCTTTGACAGCCTCTGGCCCCTGGCAGGCGAACTTCAGACACCGGAGGTGCCGCAGCACTGGATGGATGTGGGCACCGGAGGAGGATTCCCCGGGCTGGCCATCGCCATTGTCCTCCCCCAGGCACAGGTCACCCTGCTGGATTCCGTCGGGCGCAAGACAGCCGCCGTGGAAGCCATGGCCAGCGCCCTGGGGCTGGCCGATCGGGTGCGAGTGCGCACCGAGCGGATCGAGTCCACCGGTCGTGATCGCACGTTCCGCGGCAGCTTCGATCGGGCCGTGGCCCGGGCCGTGGCGGCAGCCCCTGTGGTGGCGGAATACCTGGTGCCCCTGCTGAAGAGCGACGGTCAAGCCCTCCTCTACCGCGGACAGTGGACTGACACCGATGCCATGCCGTTCAACAGGGCCCTGGGCCTGCTGAAGGCTCGTCTGATAGAGGTTCAGCACCGGCAGCTACCCGGCGATCGCGGCACGCGCCATCTGCTGCGGGTGCAACCGAGCGGCCCCTGCCCCCGCATCTACCCAAGGGCTGTGGGCACACCGACCCGTGATCCCCTCGGGGGATAAGACACGTCCTCAGACGCTCGACAGGCGCATTTGCGATTCCCCTTGAAGACGGTCCTTAAGGCTGCGCAGGATGTCGGGGATACGCTCGCGCCATGGGCTGTCCTTCAAGACGATCTGAAGCTCTTCGGCACTGACCTCACCATCAAAGCCATCGGCATTGGCACCGGCGAACCAGTGGCCGCCGGAGCCCAGCAACCCATAGCGCGCCTTGGCATAACTCTCGAGATCCCAGGCCTCCAGCAGGTTGTACAGCCAGAGCAACACCGGCAGGTTGATCTCCCCCGGTGTTGCATGCCAAGGCGGCAGCCCCACTGACCAGGTGGCCATCCAGTCGCGACCCAACGCTTCATCAGCCGCTTGCCGGAGCCGCTGGTCCACCGGCGCAATCAAGGCGGCTGCATCGGGCAGCAGCTTCAACGCCTCCAGGTGAAGCTCGAGATCCTCCGGCCGAGCGGCGCCCACGCTGATGGTGTGCACCCGCGAATCCTGGAGGCAGAACAGGTCGTTGAACACGATGGGATGCAGCGGTGCACACAGCTCCAACAAGCGTTGAGACGGTGTGTGCAGATGGCCGCCTTTATCGGTGGGACTGATGATGAACACGCCCATGTCCTGACGGCGGGCTGCATCAA